>JALYWP010000096.1 GCA_030852655.1 Pseudomonadota bacterium
TTGCGCACGGTGACGATGGTCGTGGCGTGCATGGTCAATTGGTTCGACATGTCGTTGCTCCGATTTCGCACGAGCCCCTGTGTTCAACCTGGCGGCAGCCTGCGCGGTTCGAGTTTGGTTGCGGCATATGTATGCAGGACAGAGCCATTTGCAAATGGCCGGAAGGCTCCAGAAACCACACCCAAACCAAGCGCAGCATAGCAACTGGCAATCGCCGGACCATGCTGTTAGAAGGCTGACGCTTCCGAACCGCAGGCCTCCTGAACAGGACCTCTGAAATGGCATCGCGTTCCGCAAAAGTCAGCCGCAAGACGAAGGAGACCGAGATTTCGGTCTCCTTGAACGTCGACGGCGCCGGCAAGGCCAAAATGGCGACCGGCGTCGGTTTCTTCGACCATATGCTCGACCAGCTCTCCCGGCATTCGCTGATCGACATGACGGTCGAGGCAAAGGGCGACCTGCACATCGACGATCATCATACGGTCGAGGACACCGGCATTGCGATCGGCCAGGCGCTTTCGAGGGCGCTCGGCGAGCGGCGCGGCATCATGCGTTATGCCTCGATCGACCTCGCCATGGACGAGACGCTGACCAGCGCGGCGATCGACGTATCGGGGCGGCCGTTCCTGGTCTGGAACGTAGCCTTCTCGTCGCCCAAGATAGGCACGTTCGACACCGAGCTGGTGCGCGAGTTCTTCCAGGCGCTGGCGCAGAATGCCGGCATCACGCTGCATGTGACGAACCGTTACGGCGCCAACAACCATCATATCGCCGAGACCTGCTTCAAGGCGGTGGCGCGGGCGTTGCGGGCTTCGCTCGAGCGCGATCCGCGACAGCCCGACGCGGTGCCCTCGACCAAGGGCAGTCTGAAGGGCTGAGCCATGGCGATCCATGTGGTGATGGAGCCGCCGGCCGCGAATGCGGCAGAGGCGGCGGAACGGGCCGTTTTCGTCCGTGACGGCTTTGCCTTTCTCGCCTTCCTGGTGCCGCCGCTCTGGCTTTTGTGGCACCGGCTGTGGATCGAGGCGGCACTTGCCTTTGCCGTCGGCGTCGGACTGACGGCGCTCGGCGATATGGCAGGCCTCGGCCTCATCGGCGCGACGCTGTCGCTGCTGGTGTCGATCTATGTCGGGCTGGAAGGACAGGGGCTGCGCATCAACGCACTGCGGCGTCGCGGCTGGCGCGAATGGGGCGTGGTCGATGCGAACAATGCCGGCGAGGCGGAGTTGCGATATCTGACCGGCGAAGGGTCGGGCGAGACAAGGAAGTCGGCCGTTCCGCACTCGACAGGTCCGGCGCAGGCGAGGCCCTCTGCTTCCCTGGCGTCGGGCCCGGCGCTAGGCCTCTTCGACTATCCGGGAAGGCGCTGACATGCGCGTCGCGATCATCGACTACGGCTCGGGCAATCTGCGCTCGGCAACCAAGGCCTTCGAACGCGCCGCGCGCGAGGGCGGAATCGCCGCCGAGATCGACCTGACCGCCGATCCGGAGCGCGTCAGAACCGCCGATCGCATCGTCCTGCCCGGCGTTGGCGCCTATGCCGACTGCGCGGCGGGTCTGCGGGCGGTCGATGGGATGTGGGAGGCGGTAGAGGAAACGGCGATCGGCAAGGGAAAGCCATTTCTCGGCATCTGCGTCGGAATGCAGCTTATGTCCGAGCGCGGGCTCGAAAAAGTCGTCACCAAAGGGTTCGGCTGGATCAAGGGCGACGTGAAGGAAATCGCGCCGTCGGATACGTCGCTGAAAATCCCGCAGATCGGCTGGAACACGCTTCGATTGACGCGTCCGCACCCGCTCTTCGAGGGCATCGCGACCGGCGAAGACGGCTTGCACGCCTATTTCGTGCATTCCTATCACTTAGATGCGGCGAAGGAGGAAGATGTGCTGGGGGTCGCCGACTATGGTGGGCCGGTGACGGCGGCGGTGGCGAAGGACAATCTCGCCGGCACGCAGTTCCACCCGGAAAAGAGCCAGGCGCTCGGGCTGGCCCTGATCGCAAATTTCCTCAGATGGAGCCCGTGATGAAGAAAGGCTACTGGATGGCGATGGTCGACGTCACCGACGAGGCCAACTATCCGCAATACATCGCTGCCAACAAGGCGGCCTTCGACAAATACGGCGCAAAATTCCTGGTCCGTGGCGGCCGTAGCGAAGTGTTCGAGGGACCGGCGGCGTCGCGGCTGGCGGTGATCGAGTTCGACAGCTACCAGACCGCGCTCGACTGCTTCCATTCGCCCGAGTACCAGGCGGCGCTGAAGCTCAGGCAGAAATTCTCGAAAGCGCATTTCGCAGTCGTCGAAGGAGCGTGAGACGGTGATCCTGTTTCCGGCGATCGATCTCAAGGACGGCAAATGCGTGCGCCTGAAGCTGGGCGAGATGGCGAGCGCGACCGTCTACAACGAGGATCCGGCCGCCCAGGCCAAGGCCTTCGAGGACCAGGGTTTTTCCTGGCTGCATGTGGTCGACCTCAACGGCGCGTTCGAGGGCAGGAGCGTCAACGGCGCCGCGGTGGGCGCGATCCTGAAGGCGACCAAAAACCCGGTGCAGCTTGGCGGCGGCATTCGCACGCTCGCCCAGATCGAGGATTGGCTCGATCGCGGCCTGGCGCGGGTGATCCTCGGCACGGTGGCGGTGCGCGACCCGGATCTGGTGAAGGAAGCCTGCAAAAAATTCCCCGGGAGGATCGCGGTCGGTATCGACGCGCGCGGCGGCAAGGTCGCGGTGGAGGGCTGGGCGGAGGCGTCGAGCCTCGGCGTGATCGAACTGGCGAGGAAATTCGAGGGCGCCGGCGTCGCGGCGATCGTCTACACCGACATCGACCGCGACGGGGTGCTGACCGGCATAAACTGGGACTCCACGATCGCGCTGGCCGAGGCGGTATCCATCCCGGTAATCGCTTCGGGAGGGCTGGCCTCGCTCGACGACATCAGGCGCATGACCAGACCCGACGCCAGCAAGCTCGAGGGCGCAATCTCGGGGCGCGCACTATATGATGGCAGGATCGATCCGGACGGGGCGCTGGCGATCCTGCGCGAGGCCAACACGGACAAGCTGAATTGAAACTCTCCCTCATCGTGGCGCCCTATGACAGCGGGCGCCGGCACGAAGGTTTCGGTCAGGGACCGGATGCGCTGCTCTCGGGCGGGCTGGTCGAGATGCTGACGCTTTCCGGCCATGACGTGGAGGTCGAGGAGATCGGCAAGGTCAGGGGGCTCGACGACCGCGAGATCGCGACCGGCTTCGCCGTCTGCAAGGCGGTGGCGGAAAAGGTGAGCGAAAGCCGCAAGGACGGACGCTTCCCGGTGGTGCTGGCAGGCAACTGCCTGACCAGCTGTGGCGCGGTTGCGGGCGAGGCGGCGGATTCGATCATCTGGTTCGACCAGCACGGCGACATCAACACGCCCGAAACCTCGCCGCACGGATTTCTGGACGGCATGGCGCTCGCCACCGTGCTCGGCCTATGCTGGCGGCCGATGGCCGACGCGATCCCCGGCTTCCAGGCGGTCGACCCGGCAAAATGCATGCTGGTCGACGCGCGCGATCTCGATCCTGAGGAAAAGGAACTGCTGGAGAAACTGCCTGTCATCCGCGCCGAAACGGGCGATGCCGCCGACAAGGTGGCCGCATTGAAGGACGCCGGCGTGCAGCGCACGCACCTTCACATCGACCTCGACGTGCACAATCCCGACGATCTTCAGGTGAACCGTTATGCGCGGGCCGGCGGGCCGGAACCGGACGCGGTGCGCGAGGCGGCCGCCTGCATGGCGCGCTCGGCGCCGATCGTCGGGCTGACGCTGTCGGCCTACGATCCGGCCTTCGACGCCAAGGGCGAGGTGCCGCCGGTCGTCGGCAGGCTGCTGGTCGATTTCCTGGCGGCGATGGAGCGGATCTGATGCTGAAGGCCCGTGTCATTCCCTGCCTGGACGTGAAGGACGGCCGCGTCGTCAAGGGTGTGAATTTCGTCGACCTCATCGATGCCGGCGATCCGGTCGAGGCGGCGACCGCCTATGACGCGGCGGGCGCCGACGAACTCTGCTTCCTCGACATCACGGCGTCGTCGGACAATCGCGAAACCATATTCGACGTGGTCGCACGCACCGCCGAGCGCTGTTTCATGCCGCTGACGGTGGGCGGTGGGGTGCGGCAGGTGGCGGACATCCGGAAACTCCTTCTGGCCGGTGCCGACAAGGTGTCGATCAACACGGCGGCGGTGAAGGACCCGGATTTCGTTGCCGAGGCAGCCGACAAGTTCGGCAACCAGTGCATCGTGGTGGCGATCGACGCCAAGAAGGTCTCGCAGCCCGGCGAGGCCGATCGCTGGGAGATATTCACCCATGGCGGGCGACAGAACACCGGCATCGATGCGGTCGAGTTCGCGCGAAAGGTCGTCGGTCTCGGCGCCGGCGAGATACTGCTGACCTCGATGGACCGCGACGGCACCAAGGCCGGCTACGACATCGCGCTGACCCGCGCCGTTGCCGACGCCGTGCGCGCGCCGGTGATCGCCTCGGGCGGCGTCGGCACACTTGATCACCTGGTCGAGGGCGTGCGCGACGGCCATGCGACAGCGGTGCTGGCCGCCTCGATCTTCCATTTCGGCACCTATTCGATTGCCGAGGCCAAGGCCCATATGGCGAAAGCGGGGCTGCCGATGCGGCTGGACTTAGCCGCTGCGGCGCAATAAACGGCCTGTATGAGTGGGTTTTCACTAGACGAACTGGAAAAAATCGTTGCGGAGCGCGGCCGTTCCGGCGCTTCCGACTCGTGGACGGCAAAACTATTTGCCGGCGGCTTGGACCGCGCCGCCAAGAAGCTGGGCGAGGAAGCGGTCGAGGCGGTGATCGCCGCGGTCGGCGGCGATAGACAAGCGCTCGTTTCGGAGAGTGCCGATCTCCTCTATCATTGGCTCGTCGTGCTGGCGCTGGCAGAGGTTCCCCTCTCGGAGGTGATTGCCGAACTCGAGCGGCGCACGGCGCGATCGGGCGTGGCCGAGAAGGCCGCGCGGGCCAAGCCAGGTTACGGGCCGGACTGACGGGAGCGTCGATGGATCAGCTGGTCGCGACGGAAAAATATTCGCCCTACCGATTCTATGCGGCGGAGCGCTGGGCCGAATTCGCCGCCGGCGCGTCGCTGCACCTGACGCAGGAGGAGGTGACAAGGCTCTCCTCGCTCAACGACCCGATCGATCTCGACGAGGTCAGGCGCATCTATCTTTCCATGTCGCGGCTGCTTTCGGTGCATGTCGAGGCGAGCCAGACGCTGTTTCGCGAGCGGCGCGCCTTCTTCAACGTGCCGCATGCGGTGAAGACGCCCTTCATCATCGGCATCGCCGGCTCGGTGGCGGTCGGCAAGTCGACCACGGCGCGCCTGCTCAAGGAACTGCTGCGGCGCTGGCCGTCGAGCCCCAAGGTCGATCTTGTCACCACCGACGGCTTCCTGCTGCCCAACGAGGTGCTGCGGCGGCAGAACCTGATGGAGCGCAAGGGTTTTCCCGACAGCTACGATGTCGGCGCGCTGCTGCGCTTCCTGTCTGCGATAAAATCCGGCCAGGCCGACGTGCAGGCGCCGGTCTACTCGCATCTCACCTATGACGTGGTGCCTGGCGAGCATGTCACCATCGACAGGCCCGACATACTGATCTTCGAGGGGCTGAACGTGCTGCAGCCGCGCGACCTGCCCAGGGACGGCAAGTTCGTGCCGTTCCTGTCGGATTTCTTTGACTTCTCGATCTATATCGACGCTGAGGAAGAGCTGATCCACGAATGGTACGTCACCCGCTTCATGCGGTTGCGGGAAACCGCCTTCCGCAACCCGGTGTCGTTCTTCCACCGCTATTCGCAATTGTCCGAAGAGGCCGCGCGGGTGATCGCCGAAGGCCTTTGGGCGAACATCAACCTGAAGAATCTGCGCGAGAACATCCGGCCGACAAGGCCGCGCGCCGACTTGATCCTGCGCAAGGCCGCCGACCACAGGGTCGAGGAAGTGGCGCTCAGGAAGCTCTGACGGCAGCGCATATGGGCGCGGGAAAACGAAAATGTGATTTCGGGCTGCCGCATTCGCCGCTTAACCTTGGCCTCGGGGTTCAGGACGAAGGAGTCTACGATGAAGACAGTTCTCGTACTTGCCGCCGCATTGGGACTTTCGATTTCCGCCGCATCGGCCGACTGCGTAGGGCATAAGCAGGTGTCCGCGTCGATCGATACGGAAACCAAGGTTGCCAGCATCGCGAAGGAGTTGCCGCCGATGCCAGCCTCCGAGCCGGCAAAGGCTGAAGAAGAGCTGGCCGACTAGATACAGTCCGACGCAGCTGCAGGACGGCAGACCGACTGCCGTCCGATCGGGCGCGCCCAGGACCCTCCCCCTGGCCGCCGCTGGGGTCGCTTTTTGCGTTCCAAGACGTCGGCGGATTCCGTCAAAACAGCCTGAAAACCGACCTCCGAGCTTAAAGTTAACTTAACCGCGGCGCTCTATCGTCCCGGCCCAAAACTGCTTGTGATGGCTTGGGGCGCGGACGATGAACGCACTTTTCCCGCATGCCGGGCTGCCGTCGATGGAGCTTCCCTCGGCGGATGCGGAGGTGCCTGTCGATTTCTGCGTGGCGACGGTGGCGCTGATCGTTCCCGTCCACAACGAGGAAGACGCGATCGCCCCGTTCCTCGAGGCTGTTTATCGCAACACCGAGGTGCTGACCGAGCAGGGCATCTCGTTCGACTTCATCTTCGTCAATGACGGTTCGACCGACGCTACGCTCGACTGCCTGCTCCTGGCCCAGAAGGACGACCCGCGCATTCGCGTCGTCGACCTGTCGCGCAATTTCGGCAAGGAAGCGGCGATGACCGCCGGCCTCGACATATGCGACGCCGATGCGGCGATCCCCATCGATGTCGACCTGCAGGACCCGCCCAACGTCATCCCGCAGCTGATCGACAAATGGCGGGAAGGTTTCGAGGTGGTGCTGGCCAAGCGTTCCGACCGCTCGTCGGACGGCTTCATGAAGCACCGCTCGGCATCGCTTTTCTACCGTTTCCACAACATGATCGCCGCGCAGAAGATCCCGCATGACGTCGGCGATTTCCGCCTGATCGACCGCCAGGTGATCGACGCGTTGCGCGCCTTGCCCGAGCGTCGCCGCTTCATGAAGGGCCTGTTCGCCTGGGTGGGTTTCCGCACCGCGACGGTCGAATATGTGCGCGAGAAGAGGACCGCCGGGCGTTCGAAGTTTTCCGGCTGGAAGCTGTGGAACTTCGCCGTCGAGGGCATCACCAGCTTCTCCAGCGCGCCGCTGGAGATCTGGACCTATGTCGGCGCCACGATCTCCGTCCTGTCGTTCCTCTACGGCCTGGTCATCGTCGCCAAGACGCTGGTCTTCGGCATCGACGTGCCGGGCTATGCCTCGCTGCTGGTCAGCATCCTCTTCCTCGGCGGCATCCAGCTTCTCGGCATAGGCATCATCGGCCAGTACCTCGGCCGCGTCTATGCGGAGATCAAGCAGCGCCCGATCTACATCGTGCGGCGCACTTTCGGGGGCAAGTGATGGAACTCGATGCTTATCGCAACATGGCCGATACCGAGGACGACCACTGGTGGTTCTGCGGTCGCCGCTCGATCGGCGAAGCCGTCATCCGCGGGCTCGGCCTGCCGAAGGCGGCGAAGATCCTCGAAATCGGCGCCGGCACCGGCGGCAATATCGCCATGCTCGAAAAGTTCGGCGACGTGCAGGCGGTCGAGATGAGCGATCTGGCGCGCCGCATCGCCTGGGAGAAGACCGGCCGCGACTTCCTCTACGGCTACCTGCCCAACAACATCCCGGTGTCGCCGGATTCGGTCGACCTCATCTGCCTGTTCGACGTGCTGGAGCATGTCGCCGAGGACGAGGAATCGCTGGCGGCCATGCGCCGGCTGCTGAAGCCGAACGGCAAGATCGTGCTCACCGTGCCCGCGCATCAATGGCTGTGGAGCACACATGATGTCGGGCTGCACCACCAGCGCCGTTATTCGCGCAGCCAGCTCAGGGAGCGCATCGAGAAGGCCGGCTACAGGATCGACAAGCTGACCTACACCAACGCGGCATTGTTTCCGGTCGCCATGCTCGCGCGGCTTGCTGACCGACTGCGCAAATCGGACGCTGCATCTGGGCAGGCCATGCCGCCGGCTCCGATCAATGCCGCCATGAAGGCGCTGTTCTCGGCCGAGAGCCGGATCATTCGCAACGCTTCCCTGCCTTTCGGCGTCTCGCTGCTCGCCGTGTTCGGCCGGGACGAGGCCGAAGCGCCGCAGGAAGCCCGCCTGGCGGCTTGAGTGGCATGCGCCCGGTGGGCGCTATGCGCTGTCGTAGATCGGAGAATGTTAATGGCGCCTTAGGCAATGGGCGATAGCATCCCCCCGGGCCTTAGCGGGGTTTCCCATGGATGCTTTCAAGACCGGCGTGGCGGCCGCTTCTCCGACATATTCGCTGGTAATTCCGATATACAACGAGGAAGCGGTGCTGCCCTTGCTGGTGCGCCGGATCGGCGGCCTGCTCGACAGGCTGGACGGCGCTGCCGAGGCCGTCTTCGTTGACGATGGCAGCAGGGACACCAGTGCCATCTTTCTGCGCGCCATGTCAGAGCGCGACCGGCGCTTCCGGCTGATCGAATTGTCCCGCAATTTCGGCCATCAGATCGCCATCACGGCCGGCATGGACGCGGCTGCGGGCGATGCCGTCATCGTTATGGACGCCGACCTCCAGGACCCACCGGAAGTCGTGCTCGACCTCGTCGCCAAATGGAAGGAAGGCTACGAAATCGTCTATGCCCGCCGCGTGCGGCGGGACGGCGAGACCCTGTTCAAGCGGCTGACTGCCAATTTGTACTACCGACTGCTGCGATCCATGACATCGGTCGACATTCCCCGCGACGTTGGCGATTTCCGCCTGATCGGCCGCAAGGCGCTTTCGACCTTCAAGAGCATGCCGGAACGCGATCGCTTCGTGCGCGGCATGTTCGGCTGGATGGGATTCAGGCAGGCCGAAGTGCCGTTCGAACGCCCTGCGCGTGCCGCCGGGGAGACCAAATACCCGTTCTGGAAAATGCTGCGGCTTGCCGTTCACGGCATCGTCAGCTTCTCGGACAAGCCGCTGCGCGCGGCCTTATGGGGCGGCATCGCGATTTCCGGGGTAGCGGCATTGTTCGGGCTCTATGGTCTCGGGTCCTGGCTGTTCAGGGCCTCCGTGATCGAGGGCTGGACGTCGACCATCGTCATCATATCGTTCCTGTGCGGCATCAATCTCTTCATGACCGGGGTCATCGGCCTCTATGTCGGCGGCATCCACGCGGAAGTGAAACGCCGCCCGCTATACATCGTGGACCGGCTGACCGGCTTCGACGAGGCCCTCCGCAACGTCGACGCCCGGCGCCCAGCGCTCGACGGATTGCCCTGGACCGGGCAGGAACGCAGGATCGGTTGACGATGGCGCGCACGTCGAGGGCACATGGCCGGTTCGCCTCGGCTGGATTTCCAGCCTGGATCAGCGGCCCATCGGAGGCCGCGAAAATACTCCGATTCTGCCTGATCGGCGGCGTGTCCACACTGATATACGCGGCCGTGGCGCTCCTCCTATCAAGCCCGGCGGGCGCCGGCCTCGATGCGACGCCGGCCTCGGTGGCTGCCTATCTGGCCGGGGCGGTGTTCTCCTATAGCGGCCACCGTGTCGTGACCTTCATGTCGGCCGGAGCCGTGGCTTTCGAAGTGCCGCGTTTCGCAGCCGCCACGGCGGCGGGGCTGACATTGTCGACGCTGCTTGCCGCGATATTGACCGACCTTGGTGGCCTGCCTGTCTGGATTCCGGTCGTGCTGACAAGCACGCTGGTCCCGGCGATGAACTTCATCATCTTCCGCAACTACGTGTTCGTCAGCCGCGCCGGGTACCCATCTTGAGCATCACGCCTGTTCCCGCCCCGCCGCTTCCTGCACTGGCGTTAGGGGGCCGTCGGCTTCTTGCCGCCTGGCCGGCGGTCGCGCTCTTCCTGCTGTCGCTGGTCATGCCCTGGCACGCCGGAGACAACACGGACGTCAGTTGGCTGATCGTGGTGTGCGAAAAAATCTTCGGCGGCGAGCGACTCTACGTCGACATACTGGAGACGAACCCACCCTTCTCGATCGCTCTTTACATCGGACCGGTGTGGCTGGCGAACCAGTTCGGTATCGCCGCCGAACTTGCGGTGCAAACCTTCGTTTACTTGGTCTTCCTGGCGAGCCTCGTCCTGACGATGGCGGTAATCCGCCGTGGCGGCCTCCTCGCCGACATACCGTCCTCATGGCTCTATGGGGCGATCGCCTTCCTGATGCTGATCCTGCCGGGCAACGTCGTCGGGCAGCGCGAACATATCGGCACGATGCTGTTCATGCCGATGCTCGCCATGATGATGTGGCGCGCGCAGGCGTGTCGCCCGATTCCTTTGGGTCTGGCCGTGACCGTCGGATCTGCGGCGAGCGTGCTGCTCCTGGTCAAGCCGCACTGGGCGCTCGGCATCGCCCTGCCCTACCTCGTCATCTGCTGGCGTCGCCGCACGCCACTGGCTGTGCTGACGCCGGAAAATTTTGTCATCGGAATCGCCTGCGTGGCCTATCTGGCAGTCTGCCGGCTGTGGTTTTCCGTCTATTTCGAGAACTTCCTGCCGCTGCTGATGCGCTACTATGTCAGCCTGCGGGTCCACCTGAACCTCCTGATAGTGCTGCCGCTCTTCTGCGGCTTCGTGACCTTCGTGGCGTCTCAGGCGCGCCGCTCCTCCTGGCGCGTCGACGTACTGGTGGCGCTGGCCAGCGCGGCGGGCTTTTTCCTGGCGACGATCTATCTCGGCAAGTATTGGGACAACCACCAATATCCCTACCTGGTCTGCCTTTCGGTCGCACTGCTCCTGGCGCTTGCCGAGCGTCGCCGACACGCGCAGGCAGTGGGGCCGGACCGCGCCGCCGGCCTGCGGCTGCACGGCTGGGCCACAGTTCTGGTGCTGGCCGCGCTGGCCGCTTCGCTGCAGCGCTATCGTCATCCCGAGCCCGAGCTGGCCGAGGCAATATCCAGCCGCTACGACCGCCCGCGCATCGTTCAGGTGAGTTCCGACCTGTCGATCGGCCATCCGCTGACCCGCATGGTCAATGGCGAATGGATGCCCGCCTATGCGCATGACTGGCTCGGCGCGCATGCCCTTTGGGGCGTTCTCAAGGGCTCGTATGCAGGCGAGGACCGCGCCGCCGCCACGAAGGTCGTAAGAGACTATACCGCCGAACTGAACGCGCTGATCCGCGACGGGCGGCCGGACATCATCCTGGTCGACGCTTCGCCGCAGGCCAGGCTTTGGGAAAAGGAGGATTTCCGGCCGCCGCTATGGGTTGCGTGGATGCTGGAGAATGCCGAATATCGAGACCTGATGGAAGACTATGAGGAGATAGCGGCAGGCAGCTTCATGAAGGTCTACGCGCGACGGGCGTCGCGCTGACCTCAGCCGGCGGTCGTCACTCTTCTCAAGGTCAGGTTGATACGGCCGCCGTTCTTCAGGAGCGTCGAGGTGCCGGGATAGATGCGGTCGACGCCGTGGAAGGCGAGCCGGCCTGCGCCGCCCAGCACGAAGACATCGCCGCTTTTCAGCCGGAAGGATTGCGTCGGATCGGTGCGTTTCGTGCCGCCGACGCGGAACAGGCAGCCGTCACCGAGCGATGCGGAGACGACGGGAGCGGAAAAGTCGCTCTCGTCGCGGTCCTGGTGCATCCCCATTCTGGCCTTGTCGGAATAGAAATTGACGAGGCAGGCCTGCGGCGGGCGCGCATGGCCGGCAACCGCGCGCCACAGATCGAGCAGCGTTTCGGGAATTGGCGGCCAGGGCGTTCCCGTGATCGGATGCGTGGCCTGATAGCGGTAGCCGCGCTCCTTGTCAGTGACCCAGCCGAGCTCGCCGCAATTGGTCATGCGCACGCTCATCTCCTTGCCGGTCTTCGGCATGGTGGGCGTATAGAGGGGTGCGGCCTCGACGATGCGGCGGATGTCGTCCACCAGCGCAGCTTGCGCGGCGCCGTCGAAATGGCCGGGCAGGTAGCGGATGCCTTCGAGCAGGGCCGGATCGGCAGGCGGCATCAGTCGTTGTCCACCCGGCCGCGCAGCTTCTTCACGGTCGAGCGGCCGGACTTTTCCTTCAGCCGCCGCTCGACAGAACCCTTGGTGGGCCGGGTCTTCTTGCGTGGCTTGGGCGGCGGCTCCGCCGCCCGGGCGACGAGTTCGGTCAGGCGGGCGCGGGCGTCGGCGCGGTTCTGCTCCTGGGTGCGGAAGCGGCCAGCCTCGATGACGATGACGCCGTCCTTGGTGGCGCGCTGGCCGGCGAATTCCATCACCCGCGCGCGGACGCGTTCGGAAAGGCCTTCCGCCTTCGCCGCATTGAAGCGAAGCTGTACGGCGGTGGCGACCTTGTTGACGTTCTGCCCGCCGGGGCCCGAGGAGCGGATGAAATTCTCCTCGAGGTCATCGGCGTGGATGACGGCTTCCGCGGAAATGATGATGTCGTCGGCCATGCCGACAGACATGGCGCGGGCGCGCGAAAAAGAAAAGACCAGTGACCGGGCCAAGATGCCGTCGATTCGATTCCGCTCATCGCAGAGCAATTCGAAATCATCGCCGCCGCTTGGCATCGGCCCCCGGAGAGTCCATGGCCCGACGATCGGAACCATCGAAGGTCGTTGCCCTGAGTATTCACCGGGTCGGCAGGGTCAGAGCGTGAAGCTCTCGCCGAGATAGAGCCGCCGCACGTCCGGATTGGCGACGATTTCGTCGGCCTGGCCGTGCGTCAGCACTT
>JALYWP010000102.1 GCA_030852655.1 Pseudomonadota bacterium
ACACCGCCCAGCAGGTTCGGCCGGCGCACGCCGAGCAGGATCGACAGGATGAGCGTAATCACCGGCGACAGGGTGAACATGATGCCGGTATAGCCGGCGCCGACATGCGGCATGACCGAGAACATCAGCAGATTGGGCAAGGCGTAGGAGATCGCCGCCGTCACGAAGAAATAGCGCAGTTTATGCGCGTTGAGCCGGATGCGATCACCGCCCAGAAGCAGTGCGACGAGAAGCACGCCGCCCGCCCCGAGCGAAACCACGAAGGCCCAGGCGACGGCTGGCACGCCGGCGTCGGTGGCGATCTTGCCCAGGGGCAGCGTCAGCCCGAGCAGGCCGCCGGTCACCACGAGCAGGCCGATGGCGGAATCCCGGAGCGGCTTCATCGCGGCTGCTTGGTCGGATTCGACGCTACCCGGCAGCGGAGCCAACCGCCCCCCCGATGCGCCCGCGCTGAAGCGCTCAGTTGCGGTCCTCGGGGAAAACCGGGATCGGCATGAAGCCGACGCCGTCCTCGGCAAGGCTTTTTGCCTCCTCCAGCGTGGCCTCCCCGTAGATTCCGCGCGCGTCGGCCTCGCCGAAATGGATTTTTCGTGCTTCCTCGGCGAATTTGTCGCCGACATAGTCGGCATTCTCGCGCATCTTCTCCGACAGCGCCTTCATCTCGGCCATCGCCTTCTTCTGCATCTCGTTCATGGCGAGCGCGATCTTCTCGCGTTTGCGGCCGGTCGAGACGGCAGGCGCCATCAGCGCCTTGCCGACCTTCTTCGAGCCGCAGGCCGGGCAATCGACGAAGCCGCGCTTCTTCTGGGTGTCGAAATCGTCATTGCTGCGGAACCACGCCTCGAACTCGTGGTCGTGGTCGCAGATCAGGGAAAAGCGGATCAAGATGCGGCTCCTCTGAGCGGCGCGGGCCGTGCAGCGGCCGCAGTCGCCACGGAAAATTCGCGCGCATTCCTGAGGTTCGGGATCTTCTTGCGCGCCTCTGCCGACAGCGCCGTGTCGATCTCGGCGACGATCACGCCGGGCTCGTCATTGTCGGCCTCGGCGAGAACTCTTCCCCACGGATCGACGATCAGCGAATGGCCGTACGTCTCGCGGCCGTCTTCATGAAATCCACCCTGCGCGGCCGCAATGACGAAGGCGCCGTTCTCGATGGCGCGGGCGCGCAGCAGGATGTGCCAATGCGCCTCGCCTGTCTGGCGGGTGAAGGCGGCAGGTACTGAAAGTACTTCCGCGCCGGCCAGCGCCTCAGCGCGGAAAAGCTGCGGGAAACGAAGATCGTAGCAGATGGCGAAGCCCAGCCTTGCTGCGCCGATGTCGACGACCAGTGCTTCCGCCCCGGGCTGGTAGGTCGCGGATTCGCGCCAGCTCTCGCCATTGTCGAGATCGACATCGAACATGTGGATCTTGTCGTAGCGCGCGGCCAGCGACCCGTCGGGCGCGAACAGGAACGCCCGGTTGGCGATCTTGCCGTCAGATCTCAGTATGGCGGTCGAGCCGACATGGAGGAAGATGCCGAGTTCCGCCGACAGCCGCTGCGCGGCCGCAAGAACCGCGTCGTCCTTTTCCGGCTTGAAGGCCAGTGCACGGTCCCGGCCGTCGCGAACGATCGCGCCGGTCATCTCCGGGGTCTGCACATAGGTCGCCCCCCTGCCCGCCGCCTCGCGCACCAGCGCCTCGACGTCCACGGCATTGCGGTCCGGCTCCTTGCCGGAGCGCATCTGGATGGCAGCCGCCTTGAAGATACCCATCAACCCGTTCCCGAACCCGTTCCTAGTTCAACTGCCCGTTGGCGAGCAGCCCATCGAGCCTGCCTTGCCGTTCCAGCTCGTGCAGGTCGTCGCAGCCGCCGACATGATGGCCGCCTATGAATATCTGCGGAAAGGTGCTGCGGCCATTGGCTCGCGACATCATCTCCTGGCGAAGTTCCGGCGAGAAGCTCGCGTCATGCTCGGTATAGGCGACGCCTTTGCGGTCGAGCAATCGCTTGGCGGCGCTGCAATAGCCGCACATGACCCTTGTGTAGATCGTTACGTCGACCATTTGTTAGCCTGACTCCTTCCCCGGCTATATAGGGTCCGGCTCGTCGGGCAGGAAGTCCCCAACATCACCTGGCAGGACCCGTGCGAAAGTCAGGATGTCGATCGCAGCAGCGCCGCTTTTCTTCAGCGCCTTCGCGACCGAGGACACCGTGGCTCCGGTGGTGTAGACATCGTCGACCACCAGCACGCGCCGGCCGCGCACCGCAATATCCATCTCCGGCGGCACCTTGAAGGCGGCGCGGACATTGTCCCGGCGCTCGCCGAGACCCAGCCCGACCTGCTGGCGGGTGACCTTGACGCGCCGGATCGCCATCGGCTCGAAAGGCTTGTCTGACAGGCCGGCGATGGCGCGAGCCAGTTCCGCCGACTGGTTGAAGCGACGCGCAAAGAAGCGCCGCCAGTGCAGCGGAACCGGCAGAACGACATCGGCCTCGGCGACGAGTTCGGCCCCGGCCCGCAGCATCCAGCGCGCCATCCAGGGCGCAAGGTCGGTGCGGTCGCCATACTTCAGCGCTTGCACCATTCGCCGGGCGACGCCGGTATAGGCTACCGCCGCCCGCGCCCGCTCGAAAGGCGGCGGGTTGACGATGGCCTCGGCGGAGAGGAAACCCTCGCCCATGTCGTGGGTGAAGGGCGTTCCCATCACCGCGCACCAGGGCTTTTCGAGGAATCTGAGTTGCGGCCAGCACAGGCCGCAGAGCGCCCCGGGCTGCGAAACCTGCCTGCGGCAGCCGGCGCAGACCGGCGGAAACAAAAGCCGTGCCGGCAGCGCCAGCGCATTTGCCGCCAGGCTCCTCACATGCGACATGGTCGCCCTTTCGGCCGCTCCCTGGCGGTCCGCCCCTTGCAGTCCAACGCATAGAATAGCAGAACCGCGTCTATCGCAGCGCTTATTTTTTCGCCGCGCCGGAACGCGACGGAAAAGAGGGTAATGTACGCCGTGACGGAAAAGCCGCAATTGCTCGTCGATACCGACCTCCTGATCGCACGCAAGCGCCGCGCGGTGCGGCGCGCGGTCGGCGGCGCCGGTTTCCTGATGGACCGCGTCGCGGACGACCTGACGGAGCGGCTTTCCACGGTCGGGCGTCGCTTCGCAAAAGCCGCCGCGCTGTTCTGCATCACGCCGGCGGCGCGCGATGCCGTGCTTGCCTCGGGTAAGGCGGACGAGGCCGTCCGGATCGAGGCCGACGCGGCCCTTCTCGGGGGGGAAACCGGCGTCGTCGCGCTGCCCGGCCATGTGCCGCTCGATCCGGCCAGCATCGATCTCGCCATATCGCTGCTTTCGCTGCAGGATGAAAACGACATCCCAGGCATGCTGATCCAGATGCGCCGCGCTCTGAAGCCCGACGGGCTTTTCCTCGGCGCCATGGCCGGGGCCGGCACGCTGGCGGAGTTGCGCGAGAGCCTGCTTGCCGCCGAGGTCGAGCTTGCCGGCGGCGCCAGCCCGCGCGTGCTGCCTTTCGCCGATGTCCGCGACATGGGTGGGTTGCTGCAGCGCGCCGGCTTCGCCCTGCCCGTCACCGACGTCGAAACGGTGACCGTCCGTTACGCGACCATGTTCGACCTGATCGCCGACCTGCGCGCCATGGGGGCAGCGAACCCGCTTTCGGGGCGCTCCCGCCGCCCGGCCACGCGAAAATTCTTCGCGCGCGCGGCCGAAATCTACGCGGAGCGTTTTTCAGATCCCGACGGACGGATCAGGGCGACTTTCTCATTCATCTGGATGTCGGGCTGGGCCCCTGACGCCTCGCAGCAGAAGCCGCTGAAGCCCGGTTCGGCCCAGGTATCGCTGGCAAGCGTACTGGGGCCGGAAAATGAACGCTGATCAGTCGTTGAGGACCGACTGCAGGGCTCTTTCCTGATTGGCGAACATCTCGGAGATGGCGTTGCCGGCCTGTCCGATCCCGGCAACGATGACCAGCGACAGCACGGCGATGATGAGGCCGTATTCGATCGCAGTCGCGCCGCCCTTGTCGCTCAGGAATCGCCGGATCAGTTCCATGACGCCTCACCCCTCTTTCGGGATGGACCCTAACGCCGACCCGTTAAGAAAGGTTAACGGCATAACGTTAAGGAAAGTTCACGGCAAAGCGTAAGAACGGCCGCGGCTGATTGAGACCCTGGAAACGCAATCGCGTCAGCAGTCGCCGCTTCGTTGGCCGGAGGCATGGATGATGCAGACCGCACCCGGTTCCTGCAACACGCTGCGGCGGATCGTGTAGGAGGCGCGCCCGCCCGTCGAACTCGTGGAGATGAAGTCGATCCCGTCCATGCCGACGACCCGCGATTTCTGGTATCTGTCGGCCATCGGCGCAAGGATGAGCGCCAGCGCCACGGCGGCGGAACCGAACAGAAGCGTGACCCGCAGCATGCTCATGCCGGCAACGCCGAACAGCGGCGCGCGACGGCGGCGTATCGCATCCCACTCGTCTTCAGGCGTCATCTCGACCACCCCTCATTTGCAACCAGGATGCCTCGGCCTGGCCGTCGGCAGCGCGGCCAAACCAGAATGGCTCATCGCTCAACTTTTCACACTTGCCTAAACGGTTCATTAACGGAGTGGTATTGCGGCGGGCGGCCCCGTCAGAGCAGGTCGACCAGATGCGGGATCAACGGCAGGTCGGCCGGCGGCATGGGATAGTCGCGCATCTGGCGCGGCCGTACCCATTTGAGCGTCTGGCCCTCTCTGGGCTGGGGCACGCCCCAGAACCGGCGGCAGACGTAAAGCGGCATCAACAGGTGGAAATCCTCGTAGGAATGGCTGGCGAAGGTCAACGGCGCCAGGCAGGCGACTTTTGTCTCGACGCCGATCTCCTCGCGCACTTCCCGCACGATCGCTTCTTCCGGCGTCTCGCCCGGCTCGACCTTGCCGCCCGGAAATTCCCACAGGCCGGCCAGCGTCTTGCCCTCGGGCCGTTGCGCCAGGAGCACACGGCCATCCGCATCGACCAGCGCGACGGCGGCGACCAGCAGCATCTTCTTCACTGCGGCCTCCAAGCTCAGGCTTCCGGCCGGCGGCGATAGCTATAGCGGTAGATTTCGCCGAAGCCGAGCGTGTCGTAGAGCCTTCGCGCCGCGAAATTGTCGGCCTCGACCTGCAGCCAGGCCTGCCGCGCGCCGCGCAACCTCGCCCATTTCAGGGCCGACAGGATGAGGCGCCTTCCATGCCCCTTGCCGCGCTCGGCTGCCGCGGTCGCCACCTCGAACAGGCCGGCCAGATTGCCGTCATGCACGCAGATCGCAGTCGCCAGCGGCTTGTCGTCCTGCTCCAGCACGAACAGCCCGGCTTCCGGCTGGATCGCCCCAATGATCTCCGAAAGGCCGGGACGCAGCGCCGGGTCGGCGGCCTGCGTCTCCATCGCCGCACCGACGAACCGGCTCATGTCCTTCATCGGAATCTGGTCCATGGCGCCGTGCACCGCCTCGTTGTCGAGGTCGAGTTGCATCACCAGCGACTCTCCGAAACCGGCCCAGCCCTCATCTTCCAGATGGCGCACCAGGTCGCGTCCGGCCAACGGCGAAAGGCGGAAGGTCAGGGGCCGGCCATAGGCGTCGAAGCGCCGCCCGGCCCGGACGATGCGCGCGGGCAAGTCGTCGACGTCGCGCGGATCGAGCGGATTGACCGAGTTCAGCCGCTTGGCGGGGTGCCCGGCGTTCAACCGCACGACCCAGGTTCCGTCATAATGCACGGCCGAGGCGGGCCAGGCGCGAAAGCCGGCCGCCTCGAAACGGCGGACGGTCGACAGTGCCGTACTTGGCTGATTGTCCGCCACTGCCTTGCCCATCAGCTTCTGTAGTCGCCGTTGATGGCGACATATTCCTTGGTCAGGTCGCAGGTCCACACCGTCGCCTTGCCGCGGCCGATGCCGATGTCGGCCGTGATGCGTATCTCGTCGCGCTTCATGTAGGCCGAGGTGGCCGCCTCGGAATAATCAGGGTCGCGCTCGCCCTCGAAGGCCAGCCGGTTGTCACCGAACCAGATGGAAAGCCGGTCGCGATCCGCCGGCTCGCCGGCCTTGCCGACCGCCATGACGACGCGGCCCCAATTGGCGTCCTCCCCGGCGACCGCTGTCTTGACCAGCGGCGAATTGGCGATGGAGAGCGCGATTTTCTTTGCCGAGCGGGCCGAGCGCGCGCCGGTCACGGTGACCTCGACCTGCTTGCGCGCGCCTTCGCCGTCGCGCACCACCTGCAGCGCCAGCGACTTCAACACCTTGTTCAGGCCGCGCTTGAAGGCCGCAAGCCTGGGGTCCCTGGCGTCGGTGATGCGCGGCGCACCGCGTTTGCCGGCTGCGCCCGTCGCGAAAAGGAGCAGTGTGTCCGAGGTCGAGGTGTCGCTGTCGACGGTGATGGCGTTGAAGGTCTTGCCAACCCCGCCCGACAGCAGCGCCTGCAGCACCGGTGCGGCGATCGACGCGTCGGTCGCCACGAAGGAGAGCATGGTCGCCATGTCCGGCGCGATCATGCCGGCCCCCTTGGCAATGCCGTTGATGGTGACGTCGGTGTCGCCGAGCCTGACCGTCACCGTCGCGACCTTCGGATAGGTGTCTGTCGTCATGATGGCGCTTGCCGCCTCGCGCCAGAGATCGGGCTTGGCGTCCTTCACCATGCCGGCCAGCAGATGCGAGAAGCGGGAAGCGTCGAGCGGCTCGCCGATCACCCCGGTCGAGGCGAGGAACACTTCGCCGGCCCGGCAGCCTGCCGCGGCAGCTCCCGCCTTGCCGGTGGCGGCGGTGGATTCGCGGCCCTTCTTTCCGGTGAATGCGTTAGCGTTGCCGGAATTGACGACCAGCAGACGCGCCTTGCCGCCGGCGAGGTTCTGCCGGCAGAAGTCGACCGGCGCCGACGGACATCTGGAGCGCGTGAAGACGCCCGCGACCTCGGTCCCCTCGTCGAAGACCATGGCCAGCACGTCGGTGCGGCCCTTGTACTTGATACCTGCCTCGGCGGTCGCCATGCGCACGCCGTCGAGCGCCGGCATCTTGGGGTATTTTTTCGGAGCGAGCGGCGACATCGTTGCGGACATAGGGGCCTCGGACGGATCACGTCGGGAAACGTGGGCTCATTTGCCCGATAGCGACCGCCCGCACAAGCCGTTTCAGGACGCGGCTGTTGCCGGCCCGACCTACTGCTGCTGCCCTTGCGCCGCTTCCATCGCGTCGACCGCCTTCTTCAGCTCGGCGTCGGTGACGTCGACCTTGGCCGCCTCGCGCAGATCGCCGACCATGGCGAAATACTTCTCGCGGAAGACGAGGTTGCGAACCTGGTCCTTGACCGCATCGAAGGCCGGTGGCTGCTGGGCACGCTTGTCCTCCACCAGGATGATGTGCCAGCCGAACTGGCTCTGCACCGGCTCCTTGGTATGCTCGCCGACATTGAGCGCAAAGGCCGCCTTCTCGAATTCGGGCACCATCTGGCCCGGTGCGAAATAGCCGAGGTCGCCGCCGCTCGTCTTGCCGCTCGGATCGGTCGTGTGCTCGTTGGCAAGTTCCTGGAAATCGGCGCCGCCGTCGAGTTCCTTGATAATCGCCTCGGCCTCTTCCCTGGTTTTGACCAGTATGTGGCGCGCCTTGACCTCGTTGACCGGCGGCGTGTCGGCCATCTGCTTGTCGTAGCGTGCGCGAACCTCCTCGTCGGTGATCTTGGCGCCGACATCCTTCTCGATCAGTTCGCTGTGCAGCGCGCGCTGCTCGAGGAAGGCCATGCGGCGCTGGAATTCGGCATCCTTGTCCAGCCCTTCGGCAACCGCCTTGTCGGCAAGCAGCCTGATTTCCATGATTGCCATGAAGGCCGCGGCGCGGCGCTGCTCGGGCGGCAGCTGCGCATATTGCTGGTCGACGCTCGCCTGCGCCAGCGCCAGGTCCGCCTCGGTGATCGGCTTGCCGTCGATCGTGGCGATGACCCTGTCCGGATCGGGCGCGGCCGGCGCCGCGG
>JALYWP010000107.1 GCA_030852655.1 Pseudomonadota bacterium
GGGCAAACCAGATGATCTACAACATCCACCTCTTGACCGGAAAAATCTCCGAGCCGGGCAACAGCCCGTTCTCGCTGACCGGCCAGCCTTCAGCCTGCGGTACGGCGCGGGAAGTTGGAACGTTTGCTCATCGTCTTCCTGCCGATATGGTGGTGACCAACCCCGAGCACCGCAAGCACGCCGAGGAAATCTGGCGCGTGCCGGAGGGGCTGCTGCCGGGCAAGCCGGGCTTCCATGCCGTGGAGCAGGATCGGATGCTGCGCGACGGCAAGCTCAATTGGTACTGGATCCAGGTCAACAACAATTTGCAGGCGGCGCCCAACAACAGCCAGGAGACCTATCCTGGCTATCGCAACCCGGACAACTTCATCGTCGTCTCCGACGCCTACCCGACCGTCACGGCGCTGGCCGCCGACGTCATCCTGCCCGCGGCGATGTGGGTGGAGAAGGAAGGCGCTTACGGCAACGCGGAGCGGCGCACCCATCTCTGGCGCCAGCTGGTCAACGCACCGGGCGAGGGCCGCTCGGACCTGTGGCAGCTGGCCGAGTTTTCCAAGCGCTTCACGACCGACGAGGTCTGGCCGGCGGAACTGCTCGACGCCAATCCCGACTATCGCGGCAAGACGTTGTTCGACGTGCTCTTCAAGAACGGGAATGTAGATCGTTTCCCGCTCTCCGACCTCGATCCGGAATACGAGAACCAGGAATCCCGCGACTTCGGATTCTACATCCAGAAGGGCCTGTTCGAGGAATATGCCACCTTCGGCCGCGGTCACGGACACGACCTCGCGCCCTTCGACGAGTACCACAGGGTTCGCGGACTGCGCTGGCCCGTGGTCGATGGCAAGGAAACGCTGTGGCGTTACCGTGAAGGCCGCGACCCCTATGTGAAGCCGGGCGAGGGCGTGAAGTTCTACGGCCGGCCCGACGGAAGGGCGGTCATCCTCGGAGTTCCGTACGAACCGCCGGCGGAGTCGCCGGACGACGAGTTCGACCTCTGGCTGGTCACCGGCCGGGTGCTGGAGCACTGGCACTCCGGCTCGATGACGATGCGCGTGCCGGAGCTCTTCCGTGCGTTTCCGGGCGCACGCTGCTTCATGAATGCCGACGATGCCAGGAAGCGCGGTATCAACCAGGGCGCCGAGATCAGGATCATGTCGCGGCGCGGCGAGATACGAAGCCGGGTCGAGACGCGCGGCCGAAACCGCATGCCGCGCGGCGTGATCTTCGTCCCCTGGTTCGACGCCAGCCAACTCATCAACATGGTCACGCTCGACGCCACGGATCCCATCTCCAAGCAGACGGATTTCAAGAAATGCGCGGTCAAGGTCGTTTCAGCCGTTTGATGCGGCGCCGGGCGCTGCCGGCCGCGATCGTCATCACGCTCGTGGCGGCGACCGCCGCGCTGGCGCAGATGTTCACGCAACCGCCCCAGTTGGTCGGTCCAACGCCGGCTATGCAGGCGATTCCCGCCGCGCCCGTGCCGAAATGGGTGGTGGACGACGTCCGTCAGATGCGCGCCTTCCCGGATCAGCCGCCGGTCATACCGCATTCGATCGAAGGCTATCAGCTCTCGGTGAACACGAACCGGTGCCTGTCCTGCCACAAACGCGAATTCACGCAAGGGTCGGGCGCGCCGATGATCAGCGTCACCCATTACATGAACCGCGAAGGGCAGATGCTCGCCGACGTCTCGCCGCGTCGCTACTTCTGCACCGCCTGCCACGTTCCCCAGGCCAACACGCCACCGCTGGTCGGCAACAGCTTCACCGACATGAGCGAGCTTGGCGTCGGCCATGCGGGGGACCAATAGATGTGGCTGAAGCTCAAGGCGCTGGCCCTCTGGGCATGGAGCATACTGTCCACTCCCGCTGCGACCCTCAGCCTTGGCTTCCTGACGCTCGGAGGCTTTCTCGGTGGCGTGATCTTCTGGGGCGCGTTCAACACCGCCCTGGAACTCACCAACACGGAGGAATTCTGCATCTCCTGCCACGAGATGGAGACGAACGTTTACGAGGAACTCACCCGCACCATCCACTTCTCGAACCGCTCGGGCGTGCGTGCGTCATGCCCGGATTGCCACGTTCCGCATGAATGGACCGACAAGATCGCGCGCAAGATGCAGGCCTCGAAGGAAGTCTGGGGCAAGATATTCGGCACCATCAACACGCGCCGCAAGTTCCTCGATCACAGGCTGGAACTGGCCCAGCACGAATGGGCCCGGCTGAAGGCGAATGACAGCCTCGAATGCCGAAATTGCCACTCCTCGGTGGCGATGGACCTGTCCAAGCAGACCGAGCGCGCGGCGGAAATTCATACGCGCTACCTGCTGTCGGGCGAAGCGACCTGCATCGACTGCCACAAGGGCATCGCGCACGAGCTTCCGAACATGGAAGGCGTCGATCCGGGCTGGAAGGTTCCGCCGGAACTGCAGGGCGAGAGGCTGCCGGCGGCGGCCGTCTTCGACGAGTTGGAACGGGTCGTCGGGTTGCAACCGTCCTACCATTGACCTGACGGCGGCGGCGAGGCGCCGCTGCTTTTCACGGGTATCGCGCCGCGACCTGAATCGCCTCCCGCAAGATACCTGCGATTTCTCCGATATCGGGCTTTTGATACGAGCGTCCGCGCGCAGCGGCCTCGTCACACGGTACGCGGGCGGTGTCCAGCGTTGCCGCCAGCCAGTCTTCGAGGAGCCCGCGGTCCTCCTTCGAGAAGGAAGACCGTCGAACGAGGTCGGAGAAGGTGTCGCCCTTGTGGCAACGGTCGTATCGCCGCGCCGTTTCCGCGACGATTGCCGGGTCCAGCTCCATTGCAAGGCCGCCCGTGTGGCCCGTTCCTGTGTCTGGTTTGCCCATCTTCACTTTCCCAGGCCCGGACGCTATCCGCCCGAGCCTCGTCGCGTTGTCACTTCATAGCGGCTTACTTCGCCGCCACTGTCTGGCCGAAGAGTTCGGCGAACACGGCCTTTGCCTTGCCCGTCTGCTTGACGGCCTTCGCCTCCTCGAGATTGACGGGTTCGCCCACCTCGATCAGGGCGACCATGCCCATACCGTAGTGCGGTGTGCACTTGACCCCGTAGATCCCTTCCTTGTCGAAGGTGACGGTCAGTTCCTCGTTGAACTTGCTCTTGAAGGTCTCGGCGCCCTCCGGGATCATGCCCTTGATGGTCTCGGCATTGTGACCCTTGTCGGTCGGCACGAAGCGGATCGTGTCGCCCGGTGCGATGCTGACGAAGTCAGGTTCGAAAACCATCGCGCCCTTCTCGCCCTTGTTGAGCATCTTGATCTCGACTTCAGCCGCGCCGGCCGCGCCGGCGAAGATGACGGCGGCGCCAAGCGCCAAGGCTGCGACGATCTTTTTCATTTTCTTGTCCTTTCTCGATTGGCGGCTACAGGGGGTGCCGTTGACCGTTTGGTACTGCATGGCGCCGAGAGGCAGTTTGCGCTGGCGCAAACCTTGGTCAGAAATCGAGAAATCGTGGCGTCGATATTCGAACCGGAACGATGCCGCCGAACATATTTCCGGTTTCCGGGGCGAACTCGCCGGTTCGGCGGCAGAGAACATCGAATGTTTGCGCCAACGCAATGAACCGGCCAAATGGCGCACCTATTGATACCACGCGACAAAGCGCGCGCTTGTGGCGCAAAAGTCAGGTGTCTAAAAGCTACAGTCAGAATACCACTTTGTGTGCCGTGATGGATTCCACTGCCTCCTATCGCCTCCGCCCCACGCCGGAAATGCCGCTCGTACATCCCTCCGTGGACCGTGCCTTCATCGGCGCCCTGGTCCGCGATTTCTATGGACGGGTGCGCGCGGACGCCCGCCTCGGTCCCATCTTCGCATCGGAGATTCACGGCGACTGGGAACCCCATCTCGAGAAGATGACCGACTTCTGGTGTTCGGTTATCCTGAAGAATGGCGCCTATAGCGGCCGACCCGTACCAGCGCACCTCAAGCTGAAGCAGGTGCGCGAGGAGGATTTCGACGTATGGCTCGGGCATTTCCACGAGACGGTCGAGGCTCGCTGCCTCCCTGAAGTCGCTGAAGTGTTCATCGATCGCGCAGAGCGAATCGCACGGAGCCTGAAACTCGCGATGTTTTTCCGGCTGGACCGCCCCATGGATGGAGCCGCGCAATGACGGAACCGGAACCGGCGCCGTCGATATTGCAGGAATCGAATCCGGATGGTCGCGTTGCTTGAAATATCCCGCATTTGAGAGAAGATTGCCTGATGCCTCATCAGGAGGGGAATGAATGATCGCGAAGCTTACTTCCTCTGAACGGCAGAATGCCCTGATTCTCGCGGCCATCGTCGCGCTTGCGGGGATAGCGATGGCCGCCGTGGGGCGCGCCGACGTCTTTGGCGTGCACGGCTTGATCACCATGCTTTTCGCCGGTGTGGTGATCTACCTGATCATGTCGTCTTTCTACGAACCCGAGCCGGTCGAGGATCGCGAAACTTCATATTACGACGACCCCATCAAAGTCGGCATCGTGCTGTCGATGGCCTGGGCGGTCTTCGGCATGTTCATGGGCGTATGGGTGGCCGCGCAGCTCGCCTGGCCCGACCTCGCCTTCGACGCCGCTTGGTCCGGGTTCGGCCGGCTGCGGCCCACGCACACGACAGGCGTGATCTTCGGGTTCGGCGGCAACGCGCTGATCGCCACCTCCTTCCACGTCGTCCAGCGCACGTCGCGGGCGCGGCTCGCCGGCCAGGTCAGCCCGTGGTTCGTCCTTCTCGGCTACAACCTCTTCTGCGTCCTGGCGGTCTCCGGATATCTATTGGGCGTGACCCAGTCGAAGGAATATGCCGAGGCGGAATGGTACGCCGACCTCTGGCTGGTGATCGTCTGGGTCACCTATTTCATCCTCTACCTACGTACGATCGCACGGCGGAAGGAGCCGCACATCTACGTCGCCAACTGGTATTTCCTGGCGTTCATCCTGGTCGTTGCGATCCTCCATATCGTGAACAACCTCGCGCTCCCCGTGTCATGGGGCCATGCCAAGAGCTACACGGTCTGGCCTGGCGTGCAGGATGCGATGGTGCAGTGGTGGTACGGGCACAACGCGGTCGCCTTCTTCCTGACCGCCGGCTTTCTGGGGATGCTCTACTACTACCTGCCGGTGCGCGCGCAGCGACCGATCTTTTCCTACCGGCTGTCGATCCTGAGCTTCTGGGGAATCACCTTCTTCTACATGTGGGCAGGGTCGCACCACCTGCACTACACGGCACTACCGCACTGGGTGCAGACGCTTGGCATGACCTTCTCGGTCATGCTGCTGGTGCCCTCATGGGCCTCGGCAGGCAACGCGCTGTTGACGCTGAATGGCGCGTGGCACCGGGTGAGGAGCGATGCGACCCTGCGCTTCATGATGGCCGCGGCCGTATTCTACGGGCTTTCGACGTTCGAAGGCTCCTTCATGGCAATCCGGCCGGTGAATGCGCTCAGTCACTACACGGATTGGACGGTCGGCCACGTACACGCGGGAGCCCTCGGCTGGGTGGCGCTGATCACCTTCGGCTCGCTCTATACGCTCGTCCCGACCTTGTGGAAGCGCGAGCGGATGTACTCGGCCGGCCTCATCGAGGTTCACTTCTGGCTCGCGATCGCCGGAACGCTGATCTACGTCTTCGCGATGTGGAATTCCGGCATCATCCAGGGGTTGATGTGGCGAACCTATACCGAGGAAGGCGCGCTTGCCTATTCCTTCATCGATTCACTGGTCGCGATGTATCCCTACTACATCGCCCGCGCCTTCGGAGGCCTGCTCTTCCTGATCGGCGCGGTGGTCGCTTGCTACAACATCTGGATGACGATCCGGGCTGTTCCGGTGGCCGCGGCGCATGCCGCGGACCTGCCGGTAGCGCCCGCCGCCGTGCCTGGAGAATGACGGATGGCTGAACTCTTTCACCGCAAGCTCGAGCGTTCGGCGATCGGTTTCGTGATTGCAATCATCGCGGCCGCGAGCGTTGGCGGCATCGTCGAGATCGCTCCGCTCTTCACCATCGACGAGACGGTCGAGGAGGCGCCCGACATGCGCGTCTACACGCCGCTGGAGCTCGCCGGGCGCAACGTCTACATCCGTGAAGGCTGCTATGCCTGCCACAGCCAGATGATCCGCACGCTGCGCGACGAGGTGGAACGCTACGGGCCGTTCTCGCTTGCGGTGGAATCCCGCTACGACCGCCCGATGCTCTGGGGATCCAAGCGGACCGGCCCCGACCTCGCGAGGGTCGGCGGAAAATATTCCGATTTCTGGCACGTCGCGCACCTCAACAACCCGCGCGACGTCGTGCCGGAATCCAATATGCCGGCCTACGCCTGGCTCGCACGCACCGTGCTCAAGACGGACGATCTGCCCGACCATCTGGCCGCACAGCGTGCGCTTGGCGTTCCATATACCCAAGACATGATCGAGAACGCCGCCCGCGATGCTTACGGCCAGGCCACGCCGGATACGGATTTCGCTGCCGGAGTGACGGAACGCTACGGCGAAGCCACCCAGGTCAGCGCCTTCGACGGGGTCACGACACAGGTGACCGAAATGGATGCGCTGGTGGCCTACCTGCAGGTGTTGGGACGGCTGACCGACGCGGCTTTCCGCGATACCGCCGCGATCGAGGAAGCGCCGGACCCGGAAGATTGAGGAGGGCATGATGGATATCAGCCACGACACGCTCGTCGCCTTCTCCAAGAGTTGGGGCCTGTTCTACCTGATGGGCTTCTTCATTTGCGTCTGCGTGTACGCATTCTGGCCTTCCAACCGGAAACGGTTCGACCGGGCCAAGCATAGCATCCTCGATCGGGACGACAGGCCATGGCAGAAGTAGAACGCGATCCCTTCAGCGGCCGCGAGACGACCGGCCACGAATGGAACGGCATCAAGGAACTGGACACGCCGATTCCGCGCGGTGTGCTGATGTTCCTCATCGTGACGCATATCTGGGCGATTGCCTGGTGGTTCTTCGTTCCCGCCTGGCCGCTCGGGACGACCTATACGAGGGGGCTCCTTGGTGTCGACCAGAGGACGACGGTCGAGGCGCAGGTCGCCAACGGCCAGCAGCAGCGGGCCGCCTGGGCAGCACGGCTCGAGACCGAACCCTACGATACGATCCTCGCCGACGAAGCCCTGATGCAGACCGTCCGTGCCACGGGACGGCAATTGTTCGGCGACAACTGCGCTGCATGCCATGGGCGCGACGGCAAGGGCAGCACGAACTATCCCGACCTGACCGATGACGACTGGCTGTGGGGCGGTGGGCCGGAACTGATCGAACAGACGATGCGCGTCGGCATCAATGCGGCCCACCCGGAAACCAGGCTTGGTCAGATGCCCGCGTTCGGCCGCGACGAGATGCTCGACCGGGACCAGGTGCGAAGCGTCGCTGCCTATGTCTATTCGCTGACCCATCCGGACTATTCCACGCCCGACAATGTCGACCGCATCACTGCCGGGCAAGAGGTTTTCCAGACGACCTGCGCGGCGTGCCACGGCGAGGACGCCAAGGGCAGTTTCGAGTTCGGCGCTCCCAACCTGACGGACGCACGCTGGATTTACGGCGGAAGCCTCGACACGATCATCGCTTCCGTGCACGGAGGACGGCAGGGCCATATGCCGACCTGGGACGAACGTTTGAGCACGACGGAAATAAGGACGCTGGCGCTTTACGTCCATGACCTCGGGACGCAGCAGCCATGATCGCGCGCAAGCGCTTGCATCTTCCGGGCGGGTGGCTTCCCTGGCTCCTGGTCCCGGCCGGGCTGCTGGTGTTCGCGGGCGCCAACGCGCATCTCGTCTACGTCGCTTTCCAGTCGCAGCCGGATTGCGTTGCGCATGTGAAGGATGCCGGCGAAGGTAGCAGCTATCGCGCCGCCAAGTCGGCCTGCTGAAGGAGAGGGATATGGGCGAGAGCGACGAATCCTACTGGCTGCTCAGCGAGACTTCCAGCATCGGCGAAACGCGCGATCCGCGACTTCAGCGGCATTTGCCGATGCTTGAGGGGTTGCGCTGGCTGGCGGCCGGATGGCGCGACTTCTGGATCAGCCCGTTTTCCAGCATCGCCTACGGCATCGGCGTTTTCCTGCTGTCGGTTGCGTTCGTCTGGACGCTTGTCGAGTTCGGCCGCGACTACATCCTGTTTCCGATGCTCGCCGGCTTCCTGATCATCGCGCCATTCCTGGCAATCGGGCTTTACGAGAAGAGCCGGGCGATCGGGGAGGGGAGAGAGATCGGCCTTGGCGAGATGCTGAGGGTTCGCCCCCGCGCCGGCCCGCAGATATTCTTCACGGGATTGCTCCTCTGCCTGCTGATACTGCTATGGACGCGAGCGGCAGTGCTCCTGTGGGCGCTCTTCTTCGGCGTGGTCGCTTTTCCGGGCCTCGATCACGTGGTCGATATCCTGTTCGGAACCACCTATGGGTGGATCATGCTGATCGTGGGAACCGCGGTCGGCGGCCTGTTCGCGGCCTTTTCATTCGCAATCAGCGTCTTTGCCGTCCCCATGCTTCTCGACCGCCGGGTGGATGCGCTGACCGCCATGGGCACCAGCATGAAGTTGGTGTGGAACAATCTGCCGCCGATGATTGCCTGGGGAGCCATGGTGCTGGTGCTCTTCGGTATTTGCGTCGTGACGGGCCTCATCGGCATGGTGGTCATCTTCCCGCTGCTCGGCCACGCCACCTGGCATGCCTATCGCGCGGTGGCCGTGCCGGAGGCATGAGGCGATGAGTTGCTGCGCGCCCGGAACGGAATCGGCCCTCGAGATCGGGCCGGGTCGCGAACTCGCTTCCCGGGAGATTGCCCTGGCCAGCCGCGATCTTGGCGACGGCACCTTCCAAACCGACCTTTCGGTTCCCCGAGCGCATTGCGCGGGATGCATCCGCGCGATCGAAGGCGCGCTTACGGGTCTAAACGGCGTCGTCGCGGCACGGGTCAACCTGACGGCCAGGCGTGTCGCCGTAAAATGGCGGCGCGACATGGACGTGCCGCCACTGGTCGATGCGCTGCGCCAGGCGGGATACGAAGCGAACCTTGCCGAGGTTGGAGAAGCCTCCGGCGATCCCGAAATGACGCGCCTCCTGCGCGCCACGGCCGTGGCAGGCTTTGCCGCCATGAACATCATGCTTCTATCGGTCTCGGTCTGGTCGGGAGCGGATACCGAAACGAGACACGCCTTCCACCTGATTTCGGCGGCGCTGGCCATGCCTGCTCTCGTCTATTCCGGCCGCATCTTCTACCAGTCGGCCTGGAATGCCCTTCGGGCTGGCCGCACCAATATGGACGTCCCAATCAGCGTCGGCGTGTCGCTGGCGTTCGGACTGAGCGTTTACGACACTTTTTCCGGCGGCCCGCACGCCTATTTCGATGCGGTGACGTCGCTTCTGTTTTTCCTGCTGGCGGGACGCGCGGTCGATCAGGCGATGCGCGGACGGGCTCGCGAAGCGGTGAGGTCGCTTGCGCGGATGATGCCGCGGGGAGCTACGGTGCTGACGCCAGATGGCGGCCGGGAGTACCGCCCGGCATCGTCGATTGAGACGGGAGAGACGGTTCTGGTGCTTGCCGGCGAACGGATTCCGGCCGATGGAACGGTGCTGACTGGAACCGCCTCGCTCGACCTGTCCGTCGTAACCGGCGAGTCCGCCCCGGAAATTGCCGGACCGGGAGCCAGCATCCTTTCCGGATCGCTCAATCTCGACGGACCGCTCACCATTCGTGTTGACCGTGCCCAGAAGGACTCTTTCCTCGCCGACATGATGAGGCTGATGGAAGCTGCCGAGGGCGGCCGGGCTCGGTACAGGCGCATCGCCGACCGGGCGGCCTCGCTCTATTCGCCGGTGGTCCACCTGCTTGCTTTCGCCACCTGGGCAGGCTGGATCGCTGCTACCGGTGACTTGCATCGATCGCTGACAGTCGCCATCGCCGTCCTCATCATTACGTGCCCTTGCGCCCTCGGCCTTGCGGTTCCCATGGTCCAGGCGGTTGCCGCGCGGCGGCTCTTCGCGCTCGGCGTGACGCTCAAGGACGGTGCGGCGCTGGAGAGACTCGCCGAAGCCGATCACGTGGCGCTGGACAAGACAGGCACCTTGACCTCGGGGCTGGCCAGGGTCACGTCCTCTAGCGTGGCTGATAAGGAGATCGAAGCTGCCGCGGCGCTTGCCAGGTTTTCGCGGCATCCGGCTTCGCGCGCCGTCGCTGCCCTGCTTCCGGCTGGTTCATTGAAGGCCCGGGATGTACGGGAAGTGCCCGGAAACGGCATAGAAGGCAGGATCGACGGCCGTCACTACAGGCTTGGCCGCAGATCCTGGATCGAGGGCCGCCAGGCGTCGGCTTCCGTTTCTGCGGAAGTTTGGTTTTCCGTAGATGGCCACGTTCTGGGGGCGTTCCGCATATCCGACAGCCTCCGGTCCGGAGCCGGCGTTGCCATCAGACGCCTGCGGGACCTCGGCGTCGGTGTCGAAATCCTGTCTGGAGACGCGCAAGGCGAGGTGGCGCGGGCCGCTGAAGCGGTGGGCGTGGAAGCGGCCGCAGCGGGGATGTTGCCTCGCGACAAGGTGGCGCGGCTCGACCAGTTGCGCGATGACGGACACAAGGTGCTGATGGTGGGAGATGGCCTCAACGACGCTCCCGCACTCGGCGCGGCCCACGTGTCCATGGCCCCTTCTTCGGCGGCTGACGTAGGCCGCAATGCGGCCGACCTCGTCTTTCTTGGTTCCAGCCTCGAAAGTGTTCCCGAAGCGATCGTCATCGCGCGCAAGGCCGGGCAGATCGTGAGGCAGAACATCGCGCTCTCGATCGCCTACAACGCGCTTGCCCTTCCGGTTGCCGTGGCCGGCTACGTCACGCCATTGGTGGCGGCTATTGCCATGTCGACATCGTCCATTCTGGTCGTTGCCAACGCATTGCGCCTCTCGGCTCCGAGGAAGGCATCGGAAGCGAATTCGGGCACGGAGTTCTTGCAGTTCGTGGAGGCCTCATGAGCCTTCTTGCCTGGCTCGTTCCGGTGGCCCTTGGCATGGGGCTGGTTGGCTTGTTCGCCTTCCTCTGGTCCATGAAAAGCGGTCAGCTCGAGGATTTGGACGGGGCGGCGGAACGGGTGCTTCTCAACGAGGCCGCCGACGCTCCCCTGCCAGACCGAGAACCGATGCAGCATGACGGGCATTGAGATTGTCAACGGAGCAAAAGATGGGCGAAACGTCGGATAGGAAATTTGACTGGGTGGCCGGACTGGCGCTCGGCTCCGGAGCGGCGGTAATCGTGCCGAGCTTAGTCGCGGTCGCCATCGC
>JALYWP010000124.1 GCA_030852655.1 Pseudomonadota bacterium
CCGGCGCCTCTCGGCTGCACCAGCCAGAAATCGCCGCGATGGAAGGCGTCGAGCGTATGGGCGGGCTGCACCATAGGCGGAAACGTCTAGTCCTCGCGGATTTCGTTGGCGATGCCGGCGTCGGCGAGGATGCGGCGGGCGGCAACCATGTCCTCCTCAAGCACCATTATCCGGCGCGGCAATATGCCGATCGAACCGTCGAGCACGCTCATGTTCTGGTCGGCGACTAGACAGCCGATGCCGGCATCCTTCAGCAGCGATTCGACGAAGGAGATGATGACGGCGTCGTTGGTACGGATGAGCTCTTTCATGTGGCTGAAATTCGCAGGTCGGTCGGCCGTTGTACAGGCCGATGTGCCGGCAGGCCTGAACCCGCGCCCTCGTTGCGAAAGCCCGTGCCAATTCGCCACTTGTCGCTTATGGCGTTGGCACCCTAGATTCGCTAAACGTTTTCCGCGTAGATGCGGGTAATGGGATGGAGAGTTTCCGTGGGCGTTGTACTCAACCTCGAAGGCGGCAAGCGCGAGACGGCGTCGATCGCCGAGCTGATCGCGCTGACCTCGGCCGACATGGGCCGCGTCAACGAGTTGATCCTGTCCAAGGCCGGCTCGGACGTCGAGATGATCCCCGAGATCGCCAACCATCTGATCTCGTCGGGCGGCAAGCGCCTGCGCCCCATGGTGACGCTCGCCGCGGCCCAGATGTTCGGCTATTCCGGCGAGGGTCATGTCAAGCTCGCGACATCGGTCGAGTTCATGCACACCGCGACGCTGCTGCATGACGATGTCGTCGATGAAAGCGATCTCCGGCGCGGCAGGAAGACGGCGCGCATGATCTGGGGCAACCAGGCGAGCGTGCTGGTCGGCGATTTCCTGCTCGGCCAGGCTTTCCGCATGATGGTCGAAGTCGGCTCCCTCGATGCGCTCGACATCCTTTCCACCGCCGCCTCCATAATCGCGGAGGGCGAGGTCATGCAGCTTTCGGCAGCGAAGAACCTAGAAACCACCGAGGACGAGCATTTCGCCGTCATCAAGGCCAAGACCGCGGCGCTGTTTTCGGCTGCCGCCGAGGTCGGCCCGGTGATCGCCGGCGCGTCCCGCACCGACCGGGCGGCGCTCCGCTCCTACGGCATGAATCTCGGCCTCGCTTTCCAGCTCATCGACGACGCGCTCGACTATGGCGGCTCCAGCAAGGAACTCGGCAAGAATGTCGGCGACGATTTCCGCGAGGGCAAGGTGACGCTGCCCGTCATCCTCGCCTACCGCCGCGGCACGCCGGCCGAGCGCAGGTTCTGGAAGGCGGCGATCGAGGATAACCAGACCGACGACGCCGCGCTGGAAAAGGCGATCGGGCTGATGACCAGGCACGGTGCCATCGCCGACACGATCGGCCGAGCCGGCCATTTCGGCGGCATCGCCAGGGACGCGCTGGCGCCGCTCGAGGCGACGTCGCAGAAGGCGGCGCTGCTCGACGTCATCGAGTTCTGCATCAGCCGCGCTGTCTGACTTGGCCGCGCCGGTGAAACTATTGTGAATGGGCGCGGATTGAACGCCGACCCCAAAAAGGCCATGCTTCGGTGGCAAGTGCCGATCCGGTTTAGGCAGGAAATCAGGCCGCGCTTCAAGGCACGACCCAGCGCGCCGGGTGCGCGGCGGCAGGAAGGAAGACGATGCGGCTAAAGGGTGGACGCTGGCTGATCGGGCTGGCAGCGGCGACCGGGTTGATGGTTTCGGTGTCCGGCCACGCCGTCCTCGCGGCGCAGCCTTCCGAACCCGTCCGGATCAACTCCTTTTCGGGTGCCTATCTCGCCGCGCGCGTCGCGGAGGGCGATAACGACCTCGAACGCGCCATCGCCTACTATGAGAAGGCGCTCGCTTTCGATCCGGACAACCGGCCGCTGCAGCAAAGCCTGATGCTGGCGCTGATCTCGGAAGGCCGTTTCGACGAAGCGCTCCCCTATGCCGGGGAGTTGAAGAACACCCCCGAGATCCAGCGGCTCGCGCGCCTTGCGCTGGCTATCGACGCCTTCCGCCAGAAGGAATACCGCGTTGCCGAGCCCCTGCTCACCGTCGAGGCTTCGGACCTCGATGGGCTGATCGCCAGGATCATGATTGCATGGGCAAGGCTCGGCGCCGGCGATCATGACGCGGCCATGACGACGCTCGACGAATTGACCGGGCCGGACTGGTACGGGCTCTTTGTCAACTACAGCAAGGGCCTTGTTGCCGAGGAGGCTGGCCTGAACGAGGAGGCCGACGCCGCCTACCAGTCGGCGATCGACGATATGGCCGCCGGGGGCGCAGCGCCCGACGCCTGGCTCCGCGCTGCCGAGGCCTATGCCGGCTTCCTCGCTCGCCAGGGCAAGAAGGACGCCGCGCTCGCTGTCCTGGACAAGGCCGACGAATTCGTTTCGGGACGACTCCCGCTGATCGACCTGCGCAGCCGCATCATGAAGGGCGAGCCCATTGCCCGCATGGTGTCGACGCCGTCGGAAGGCGCCAGCGAACTGCTCCTCATTCTCGCCAGCGCTCTCAATCGCGGTGGCGGTGAATCCTTCGTGCGCCTCTATCTGCAATATGCGCTTGCGTTGAAGCCCGACAGCGACGTAGCCCTGGTCCAGCTTGCCGGTGTCTCGGAGCGTCAGAACGACGCCGAGGGCGCGATCGAGCTTTACCGGCAGATCCCGACCACCTCGCCGCTAAAGCGCCTGTCGCAACTGCAGCTCGGCCTGAACCTTGCCGATCTCGACCGCCGCGATGAGGCGATCACCCAGCTGCAGGCGCTGGTCGACGAGAATCCCGAGGACATGCGCGGCTATCTGGCGCTCGGCGGCGTCTACGCGTCCAAGGAAGATTTTGCCGGTGCCGCCAGGGTCTACGACAAGGCCGTCGAGCGGCTTGAGGCCAAGAAGTTCTCGATGCCCGGGGATCCGAAGGCTGCGAACCACTGGAACATATACTACCAGCGGGGCATCGCCTATGAGCGGCTGAAGGAGTGGCCGAAGGCCGAACCGAATTTCCGCAAGGCGCTGGAACTGTTCCCGAACCAGCCGCAGGTGCTGAACTATCTCGGCTATTCATGGATCGACATGAACATCAACCTCGAAGAGGGCATGGAGATGATCCGCAAGGCGGTCGAACTCCGCCCGAGCGATGGCTACATCGTCGATTCGCTCGGTTGGGCGCATTATCGCCTGGGCGAATACGAAGACGCGGTGCGCGAACTGGAGCGGGCCGTCTCGCTGAAGCCCAACGATCCGGTGCTGAACGACCATCTCGGGGATGCCTACTGGCGCGCCGGCAGGCGTCTGGAAGCGACCTTCCAGTGGAGCCACGCCCGCGACATGGAGCCGGAACCGGCCGTGCTGGCAGAAGTCGAAAAGAAGCTGAAGGAAGGCCTTCCGCCGGTCGACAACAAGGCCGTGGCGCAGGAACCGAGGCCGGCCCCCGCACCGGCCCCGGCGCCGTCGGTCGAGACGCCGGCTGCTGCCCCGTCCGACCAGCGCACCGAGGCCGAGACGGCGCCCGCCGTCGCCAAGCCGGTCGCCTACAAGGTGACTCCCGGCCAGTCGCTGTGGTCGATCGCCGCCGACGAACTCGGCAACGGCAATCGCTACATCGAGATACTGAACCTCAATCCGCAGCTTCGGGGTGACCCGGGCAGGCTGATGCCCGGGCAGGAGCTTAACCTGCCGGCGGCCGCCAACTGAGGCTTGCCGGTCGCCATTCTTGACGCCTCCTCCGGGCGGTTCTAGGACGGGCCTACTTCCGCCGACCCTGCGAGGCCCCCTTGTCCACCGAAATCGCCGCCCACATGCGCCCCGATCGCTCATTCCAGGCGCTGATCCTGACCCTGCACGACTACTGGGCCGACAAGGGTTGCGTCATCCTCCAGCCCTACGACATGGAGGTCGGCGCCGGCACTTTCCATCCGGCCACTACGCTGCGCGCTCTCGGTCCCCGCCGCTGGAACGCCGCCTATGTGCAGCCCTCGCGCCGGCCCAAAGACGGCCGCTACGGCGAGAACCCCAACCGGCTCCAGCACTATTACCAGTACCAGGTCATCCTGAAGCCCAATCCGCCCAACCTCCAGGAACTCTATCTCGGTTCGCTCGAAGCAATCGGCATCGACCCGCTGCTTCACGATATCCGCTTCGTCGAGGACGACTGGGAAAGCCCGACGCTGGGCGCCTGGGGGCTTGGCTGGGAATGCTGGTGCGATGGCATGGAAGTTTCGCAATTCACCTATTTCCAGCAGATATGCGGCATCGAATGCGCGCCTGTCTCGGGCGAACTGACCTACGGCCTCGAACGCCTGGCCATGTATGTGCAGGGCGTCGACAATGTCTATGACCTCAACTTCAACGGGCTCGAGGGCGCCGACAAGGTCACCTATGGCGAGGTCTTCCTGCAGGCTGAGCAGGAATATTCGCGCCACAATTTCGAGCATGCCGACACGGCGATGCTGCTTCGCCATTTCGACGACGCGGAGAAGGAGTGCCAGGCGCTTCTCGCGGCAGGCGCGAAGGCCGGCGAGGGCGGCGCACACAGGATGGTGCTGCCCGCCTACGACCAGGCAATCAAGGCGTCCCACGTCTTCAACCTGCTCGACGCGCGCGGCGTCATCTCGGTGACCGAGCGGCAGAGCTACATCCTGCGCGTGCGCAACCTGGCGAAAGCCTGCGGCGAAGCCTTCCTGCTGACGGAAGCGGGCGGGTTTTCGGTTGCGGCTTAGCGACCGGCCCAGGCGAGCATCTGGATGGCCGGCATGCCTGCCGGCTGGCCGGTGAACACTTCCAGCGTCTGAAGCGCCCTGCGCGTGCCCGGCATGCCGGTGACCGTCGCCGGATGGAACTGCGCGGCAAGACACGCTGCCAGCGCGATGATCTGAATAGTGGTCGATACCGATTTCATGGCCGTGAGCCTTCTTTTCGATATCGCTTGGTCGTGCCGGCCGCCGATTTGGTTCACGCGCACAAGCTCGCCACGACCATGGCCGAGGTTTCTACAGACAGCGCGGGTAGAATTTTCGAAGCGGCGTGGACCGCTCTACAAGAGGTACGGCACCCGCATTCCTGGGGTGTCGCGGCCGAAGTCCTTGGTGTTGCGAGTGACCAGAGGGGCGGCGTGTATTTCGGCTGAAGCCCAGACGATCGCGTCGGGTAGCCGGACGCCATGTTGGCGTCGAAGCCTCACGGCCCGGTCAGCGACTTTGTCGTCAAGCGGGATGGCTTCGAACGAGTTGCGGTAATCACGCGTGCGCGTTTCGACATCCTCGCCCGCGCCGCCTAGAACTTCCATCCATGTGATGATGCTTATCGATTTTTGATCGTAACGGGCGATCTCGTCGCGGGCCTGCGGGATGCCGTTCAGAAAGTCGATCAGGATGTTGGTGTCGAACAGAGCTTTCACCATTCGTTTCTGACGCGCTCCTGATACTCTAGGCCATCGACAGCGCGCTTGCTCCAGAGACCGAATGATATCATCTGCATGCTCTGCTCACGCCTGCGGACGTGACAATGACGGCGAGGCTTGATAGGGCGGGCCTGCATCACGGAAATCGCCATGCCCGACCTTCTGCTTGAACTCCGCTCCGAGGAAATCCCTGCTCGCATGCAACGCAAGGCTGCGGGCGATCTGAAGAAGATGGTGGCCGACGGGCTGGTCGAGGCCGGCCTGACCTACGAGGCGGCGCGCGAATACTGGACGCCGCGCCGCCTGGCACTCAATATACGCGGCGTCACCGTCCGCTCGAAGGATGTGTCGGAGGATATCAAGGGGCCGTCGACCAAGGCGCCGCCGCAGGCGATCGAGGGTTTTCTGCGCAAGGCCGGCCTGTCGGATGTTTCCGAGGCGCATGTCCATTCCGATCCGAAGAAAGGCGATTTCTACGTCGCGCACATCTCAAAGCCGGGCAGGGCGGCCGAAGAAATCGTCGCCGAACTGATACCCGGAGTGATCCGTGCCTTTCCCTGGCCGAAATCGATGCGCTGGGGCAGGGCGTCGGCGAAGCCCGGATCCTTGCGCTGGGTGCGTCCGCTGCAATCCATCCTCTGCACCTTCGGCCCCGAGACCGAGGAGCCGGTTGTCGTCGATTTCGAGGTCGACGGCATCCGCTCGGGCAACGTCACCTACGGCCACCGCTTTCACGCGCCAGGCGCGATCACGGTAAAACGCTTCGACGACTATGCAGCGAAGCTGGAAGCCGCCAGGGTCGTCATCGACGCGGATCGCCGCAAGGAGATCATCCTGTCGGATGCCAGGAACCTCGCCTTCGCCAACGGGCTGGGCCTGGTCGAGGACGAAGGGTTGCTCGACGAAGTGTCGGGCCTGGTCGAATGGCCCGTCGTTCTGCTTGGCGCCTTCGAGGAGGATTTCCTGTCCATTCCCGCGGAGGTCATCCGGCTCACCATCCGCGCCAACCAGAAGTGTTTCGTCACGCGGCGCCCTATCTCCCCCCTTGAGGGGGAGATGTCGCCAAAGGCGACAGAGGGGGGTGGACAGGCAGGGGACGAGATACCCCCCTCTGCCCTGTCGGGCATCTCCCCCTCAAGGGGGGAGATTGGCCAATCGCCACTCTCAAACCGTTTTGTCGTCATTGCCAATATCGAGGCGAAGGACGGCGGCAAGGAAATCGCGCACGGCAACGGCAAGGTGGTGCGCGCGCGCCTTTCCGACGCGTTGTATTTCTGGAAGACCGACCAGGCCGACCTGCCTGATCTCGATACGCTGAAAACGTCGGCGGAGAAATTCGGCCTCGACCTG
>JALYWP010000135.1 GCA_030852655.1 Pseudomonadota bacterium
GGCGGCATCGGAGCGCTGTTCGCCGATCCGTACGAGGACGAAGACCCGGGCCAGAGGACCACGGCTGACCGGCAAATGCGGCTTAAGACGCGCGAGGGTGACGAATTCCCGGTCGAGGCCTTCCTGCAATCGGTGCCGTGGAACGACGGCAAGGCGCTGCTTCTGGTGCTGTCGCGCGCCAGGGAAGGCGCCTTCGGCTCTACCGGACAGTCGCCGCTGATAGCCGAACTCGAGGCGCGTGTCGCCGAGATGCGCACCATCATCGACACGGCGACCGACGGCGTGGTGTTGATTTCGCGCGACGGCAACATCCGCTCGATCAGCCGGCCGGCCGAGGCGCTGTTCGGCATGGACAGCGACGAAGTGACGGGAAAGCCATTCGCCTCGCTGTTCGCCATGGAGAGCCAGCGGGCGGCGCGCGACTATCTCAACGGGCTGACCGACCACGGCGTGGCGAGCGTGCTCAACGATGGACGCGAGGTGATCGGGCGCGAGGCGCAAGGCCGCTTCATTCCGCTGTTCATGACCATCGGCAAGCTGCCGGGCGACAGCGGCAATTGCGCCGTCGTTCGCGACATCACGCAATGGAAGCGCGCCGAGGAGGAACTGACGCAGGCGCGCGCGGTGGCCGAGCGGGCCTCATCGCACAAGACCGATTTCCTCGCCCGCGTCAGCCACGAGATCCGCACGCCGCTCAACGCCATCATCGGCTTTTCCGAACTGATGATAGACGAGAAATTCGGGCCGGTCGCCAACGACCGCTATCGCGACTATCTGCGCGACATCAACCGCTCGGGCAACCATGTGCTCGACCTCGTCAACGACCTGCTCGACATCTCCAAGATCGAGGCCGGGCAGCAGGAGATGGCCTACGAGGCGGTGTCGCTCAACGAGACGCTGGCCGAGACTGTGGCGATGATGCAGCCGCAGGCGAACCGCGAGCGGGTGATCATCCGCTCCAGCTTCGCCTCGAAGCTGCCCGACGTGGTCGCGGATCTGCGCAGTGTTCGCCAGATCGCGCTCAACATTCTGTCGAACGCGGTGCGCTACACGCAGGCCGGCGGCCAGGTGATCGTGTCGACGGCCTATGAGGGCGGCGGCGAGGTGGTGATGCGGGTGCGCGACACCGGCATCGGCATGACGCCGGCCGAGATCGAGCAGGCGCTGAAGCCGTTCAAGCAGATCAACTCGCTGAAGCGCACGCGCGGCGACGGCACCGGCCTCGGCCTTCCGCTGACCAAGGCGATGGTCGAGGCCAACCGCGCGAAATTCGTGATCCATTCGACGCCCGGCGAAGGCACGCTGGTGGAAGTGGCGTTCCCGTCGACCAGGGTGCTGGCGGACTGAACCTGCCGGATGCGGCGGCGCGACCGGACGGGATAGTGAACAGGCCGCACGAACACATTCCTGTGACCGACTGCCGCACATCAGCGGCCGGCAGCGGGCATCCTGTTGAAAGTGGTAGATAAACGTCCAGTTTAGAATTGTTCTAACCTTTTGATTTCATACCGGTTTCCGCCCCTCTTATCTTGACCCGCACGGTCAGATTTCAGATAGAGGGCGCGTTCCGTTACTGGAGCCAGGGCTGAAGCATTGTGCCACACCCTCGACCCTCGATGGCCAGGAGAGACACATGAACTCGAGAATGAATTCCGCGGTGGCAGCCTTCGCACTCGCCGCGCTTATGACGGGGGCGGCGCATGCCGACGGCACCGTCAACATCTACACCTATCGCCAGCCGCAGTTGGTCCAGCCGGTGCTCGACGCCTTCACCGCGGAGACCGGCATCAAGACCGAGGTGCTGTTCCTCGACAAGGGTCTGGAGGAACGCGTACAGGCCGAGGGCACCAACTCGCCGGTCGACGTCATCATGACGGTCGACATCTCGCGCCTGACCAGGGCCAAGGAAGCCGGCATCACGCAGGCACTGGACGACGAGACGGTGAATTCGCTGCTGCCGGCCGAGTACCGCGATCCGGAGGGCCACTGGTTCGGCCTGACCAAGCGCGCCCGCGTCGTCTATGCCTCGAAGGACCGCGTGGCCGACACCGCGATCACCTATGCCGACCTCGCCGATCCAAAGTGGAAAGGCAAGATATGCATGCGTTCGGGACAGCACGACTACAATCTGGCGCTGTTCTCGGCGGCGATCGCCCATTGGGGTCCTGAGAAGACCGAGGAATGGCTGAAGGGCGTAAAGGCCAATCTCGGCCGCAAGCCCGACGGCGGCGACCGTCCGCAGGCCGGCGCGATCTTCGCCGGCGAATGCGACATCGCGCTCGGCAACAGCTACTATGTCGGCCTGATGCTCACCAACGAGAAGGAGCCGAAGGAGAAGGAGTGGGGCAACGCGATCAAGGTGCTCTTCCCGACCTTCGAGAACGGCCTGACCCATGTCAACATCTCCGGCATCGCGCTGGCCAAGAACGCCCCGAACCGCGACAATGCCGTCAAGCTCATCCAGTTCCTGGCGAGCGACGAGGCGCAGCAGATCTACGCGGAGAAGAATTTCGAGTATCCGGTCGAGCCGGGGCTGGAGCCTTCCGAGGTGGTGAAGTCGTTCGGCGAGCTGAAGTCCGACACGCTGCCGCTGGCCGAGATCGCCAGCCATCGCAAGGCGGCATCGGAGATGGTGGACAGAGGCGGGATCGACGACGGCCCGTCGTCGTAAGC
>JALYWP010000156.1 GCA_030852655.1 Pseudomonadota bacterium
TGGCCGGAGCCGGTGACGAGGGCAAGCCGGCCCTGCAGGCTGAAAAGTTCGGACATTTTGGAAGCTACTCGCTTTGACGGAAATTGCGGATGCGGTCGAACAGCACGGCCAGGATGATCGCACCGCCAATGAAGGTGCCTTGCCAGAAGGCGTTGATGCCGAGCAGGCCGAGGCTGTTGCGGATGATCTCGATCAGCGCCGAGCCGACCAGCGCGCCGAACGCCGTGCCGACCCCGCCGGCGAGGTTGGCGCCGCCGATGACGGCCGCCGCGATCACCTGCAATTCCAGGCCGGTGCCGATATTGGTGGTGATGGCGCCGAGCCAGCCGGTCTGGATGATGCCGGCGAGGCCGGCCGAAAGCGCCGAGATCATGTAGACGGCGACCTTGATCGGCTTGACCGGCACGCCGGTCAGCGTCGCCGCATGCTCATTGCCGCCAATGGCATAGACATGGCGGCCGAACTTCGTCCAGCGCAGCACGAAGCCGGTGATGAGCGCCAGCACGATCATGTAGAGCACCGGGTTGGCTATGCCGAACAGCCATGCGCCGCCGCCGAGCGCCAGGAGCTTGTCGTGGTCGGGACCGAATTCGAACACCACCGTATTGCCTGACGCCACCATCGCCAGGCTGCGGGCGATGGACAACATGCCGAGCGTCACCACAAAGGGTGGAAACCCGAGATAGGCGATCAGGACACCATTGAAGGCGCCGACGATCAATGCCGTTGCGATCGCAGCGGCGATGCCGACCTCGATGCCGTAGCCGGCATGCATGGTGACGCCGAGAACCATCGAGCACAGGCAAAGCACCGATCCCACCGACAGGTCGATGCCGCCGGTGATGATGACCAGCGTCGTGCCGAGCGCGATGATGGCGACGAAGGTGACGTTGCGGGTGATGTTGTAGAGGTTTCTCGGGGTCGCGAAAGAGTCGGTCGCCAGGGACAGGTAGATGCAGGCGATCAGGACCGCGCACAGCACCCAGAAGGTCTGGGTATTGACGATGCGGCTCAGCCAGTTGTGCTGCTTGTGGGCGATCGTCTGGTCGAGGGTGACGGTCATCTCTGTCTCTCTCTACGCCGCTTGCTCGATCGCGCCGGTGATCAGCCCGGTGACCTCCTCGGGCGAACTCGCGCCGATCTTCTTGTCCGCGACCTTGCGGCCGCGCCGCATGACGATCACCCGGTCGGCGACCGTGAACACGTCGGGCATGCGGTGGCTTATCAGCACGACGGCGATGCCCTTGCCGCGCAATTGGCGGATGAGGTTCAGCACCTCGGCCACCTGGCGCACCGAGATCGCCGCCGTCGGCTCGTCCATCAGCACGATCTTCGCTTCCGACAGCATGGTGCGCGCGATCGCCACCGCCTGGCGCTGGCCGCCCGACATCTGCCTGACAAGGTCGCGCGGGCGCGTCTCCGACTTCAGTTCCTTGAAGATTTCGCCGGCCCGCCGGTACATCGAGGCGTAGTCGAGTATGCCGAGCGGTCCGATACCCTTTCGCAACTCCCGGCCGAGGAACACGTTCGCCGCGGCTGTCAGATTGTCGCAAAGCGCCAGGTCCTGGTGGACGATCTCTATGCCATGACGGCGTGCATCGACGGGCTTGTGCATTACCAGTTCGGCGCCGTCCATCTTCATGGAGCCTTCGCTCGGCCGGTAATTGCCGGCGATCATCTTCACCAGCGTCGATTTGCCGGCGCCGTTGTCACCCATCAGACCGACCACTTCGCCGGGCTCGATCGAGAACGACACGTCGTTGACGGCGTGAATGGCGCCAAAATGTTTCGAGATGTTGGTGAGTTCGAGAACCGCCACCCTGTTCACCCTCCCTTGGCATGATCCGGAAAGGTGATGCCCTTCCGGCAGGATCATGCCTGGCAATGGCCACCGCCCTTCTCCTCCCAGGCTGCAACCACGCGGCATTTACGCAAACGCGTGCGCGGGCGTCAATCGCGAGTCAGTCGAACGCCGCAGCAATTTTGTAAGACAAATAGGACAAATACGAGTTGACGCGCGAAACGCGCCACTATTAGCTAGCCTTCCTTCGGGAGGAAGGCATGCTGATCCTGGGCGCAACCGGCAAGGTCGGGCGGAACATCGTGCACGCCTGTGCAAGGAGTTGCTTTGCCGGCGCCAAGTCCTGGTATCTTGCCAGAAATGCGTGTTCCCGGAAAGCAGGCGCATTGGTTTATTCCAGTTGGATGCAAGGTGAAATGGCACGGCCGGCAGCGCCGACGCCGTCTCGAAGGGCTTGTCGGCCCGTCGTGGGAGTACGAGTGCGGGGTCAACGGTCCCCCCACCGTCCACCATCCGGGTTGATGTCGTGTGGCGGGCACGTCAGTGCCCGTCTGTTTCAAAGGGAGGAATGAAATGAGGAAACTTCTATTGCTTGCGGCAACCGCCGCGATGGCGTTCGGCGCGAGTCAGGCGCTGTCGCAGGAAAAGAAGCAACTGGTCATCGTCGTGAAGGGACTCGACAACCCCTTCTTCGAGGCGATCAACCAGGGCTGCCAGAAGTGGAACTCCGAGAATGCGAGCTCGGAATATGAATGCTTCTACACCGGTCCAGCATCGACGTCGGACGAAGCCGGCGAAGCGCAGATCGTGCAGGATATGCTCGGCAAGCCGTCGACGGCGGCAATCGCGATATCTCCCTCCAACGCCAAGCTGATCGCGCAGTCAATCCGCACGGCCAACCCGACCGTCCCGGTAATGACGCTCGACGCCGACCTCGCCAAGGAAGACGCCAGCCTGCGCAAGACCTATCTCGGCACCGACAACTACCTGATGGGCAAGCGCATCGGCGACTACATGAAGGAAGCGCTGCCCGGTGGCGGCAAGGTCTGCTCCATCCAGGGCAATGCGGGCGCCGACAACATACTGCGCCGAGCCCAGGGCTGGCGCGACTCGCTGTCGGGCCAGGAAGGACTGGCCGAGCTCAAGGGCGAAGGCGGCTGGACCGAAGTCGCCGGCTGCCCCGTCTTCACCAATGACGACGGCGCCAAGGGCGTCCAGGCGATGACCGACATCCTGGCCGCCAATCCCGACCTCGTCGGCTTCGGCATCATGGGCGGCTGGCCGCTGTTCGGCGCGCCGCAGCCCTATCGCGACCTGTTCAAGCCGCTGGCCGACAAGATTGCCGCCAACGAGTTCGTGATCGGCGCCGCCGACACGATCGGCGAGGAAGTCGCGATCGCCAAGGAAGGGCTCGTCACCGCGCTCGTCGGCCAGCGTCCGTTCGAGATGGGCTACAAGGCTCCGAGCGTTATGATCGACCTCATCGAGGGCAAGGACGTCCCGGATCCGGTGTTCACCGGTCTCGACGAATGCACGAAGGACACTGTCGATACCTGCATCCAGAAATAGGCAATGGTACCGAGCGCGCCCGTTGTCTCAATTCCGGTAAAAGTGGGAACCGGTTTTCCATCCGGAATTGCGACAAGACGATAAGTCGGATCGGTTCATGGCTTCCGTGAAGCGGTGGACCGAACGACGGGCGCGCTCGCTCCTTGCTGGCCCTACCCAGAAATGAGATAGGCAGGGTGAGGGGACAGTATATGCGGGGTTTCAAGGACAAGACGGTAGCCGGCCCGGCAGCATCCGCCGAACGCGGCAAGGGCTCCGGCGCTTCCTTCATGGCCGGCAGCAGCGTGCATGCCTCGCTGGCCAACGAGATCGGCATGCGGATCGTGCGCGGCGACTATCCGCCCGGCACCATCCTTCCCAACGAAGCCAAATGGTCCGAAACCTTCGAGGTCAGCCGCTCCGCCGTGCGCGAAGCGATCAAGATGCTGATGGCCAAGAGCCTGCTTGCCTCGCGGCCCAAGGTCGGCAGCTGGGTCGAGCCGCGCGAACGCTGGAACCTGCTCGACCGGGACGTGCTCGGCTGGTACGCGATGGCTCCCGACCGGGAATCCTTCCTGCGCACCGTGCAGGAATTCCGCCACATCATCGAGCCCGAGGCGACGGCGCTCGCCGCCGAGCGCCGCACCGACGAGCAGATGGCCGAGATCAGCGCCGCGTGCCGCGAGATGGGCGAGGCGACCACGCTCGCCAGCCGCACCCAGGCCGACACCCACTTCCATCTCGCCATCCTGCGCGCCTCGGGCAACGAGTTGCTGGTGCCGCTCGGCGTGCTGATCGAATCGGCGCTGAACAATCTCTTCGTCTTCGTGACGCGTGAGCTAAACGACGTGCGTCACGCGCAGAAGCTGCACGAGGCAATCGAACGCAACATCCGGCTGCAGCGTCCGGATGCGGCCCGTGCGGCCGTGCGCAAGCTGCTCGCCAACACCGATCAGGTGATCGTCCGCGACCGGCGGTAATGGACCCGCGACCCTGGTTCCTCCCCTGCGAAGCGAGAGGGACCGCCGAAGGCGATGGAGGGGAGGGCGATTGCGACCCCTAGATCGTCCAGCCGCCGTCGATCGTATAGGCCTGCCCCGTCGTATACGTCGCGCCGGCGAGATGAACCGCCAACTCGGCGATTTCCTCCGGCGTGCCGAGCCGGCCCATCGGCTGGCGGGCGATGAAGGCGGCGCGCGCCTTGTCGTAGTCGCCCTGCGCGCGCATTCGGCTTTCAAGCGACGGGCTTTCCACCGTGCCCGGGCAGATCGCATTGCAGCGAATTCCCTTGACGACATAGTCGGCGGCGACCGACTTGGTCAGGCCGATCACGGCTGCCTTCGTCGTACCGTAGGCAAAGCGGTTCGGGACGCCGGTGATGCTCGAGGCGACCGACGCCATGTTGACGATGGCGCCGCCGCCGCGCTCGATCATGCAGGGCAGCACCGCGCGGATTGTTCGCACCATGGCGCGGACGTTGAGGTCGAAGGCGAAATCGAGATCTTCGTCCTTCATATCGAGCAGCGTGCCGGCATGGACGACGCCGGCGCAGTTGAACAGCACGTCGACCGGACCGATAGCCGCAAACGCCGCCTTGACCGCGGCATCGTCGAGCACGTCGAGCGTGCGCGTCGTAATGCCCTCCTCGTTGGCGAGTTCGGCGAGCAGCGCCTCGTTGATATCGGTCGCGACGACCTGGGCGCCGGCCCTGGCGAAAGCCAGCGCGGAGGCCCGCCCGATCCCCTGAGCCGCGGCAGTCACGACAACTTTCTTGCCGGTCAGATTGTTGGCCATGGAGATTTTCCTGCGTCTCGAGGATTTCGGATCGGCGGCAGTAATCATGTCTTGCGGCCACCCGCAAGACCGTCGCAAGAATGGCTTCCGCCCGAACGATCCTTGGCACGCAGGGAGAAGCCCGTGCTCGTCGACACCCATCTGCATCTCATCGACAAGATCCGGCTGGCCTATCCCTGGCTTGCCGGCGAGCCGGCGTTGGACCGCGATTTCCTCTATGGCGAATATGCGCGCGACGCACATCGGGCCGGCATCACCGACGCGCTGCACATGGAGGTCGACGTGGCGCCGGAACAGATTTCCGACGAGGTCGCGTTCGTCCGCGAACTGTCGCAGAAGCCCGCAAGCCTTATTCGTGGCGCGATTTCGGCCTGCCGCCCCGAGGAGCAGGGTTTTGCGGCAATGTTGGAGCAAGCGCTTACCGATCCCCTCGTGAAGGGTTTCCGCCGCATATTGCACACTGTCGACGACGATATTTCGCAAAGGCCGCTCTTTCGCGAAAACCTCAGGCGGCTTTCGGACACGAGGCTCACCTTCGACATATGCATGTTTCCCCGCCAGCAGCCGCTGGCGATCGCCCTCGTCGACCATGCGCCCGGCGTTACCTTCATCCTCGATCATTGTGGCGTGCCGGACATCAAGAGCGGCGATTTCGAAGGCTGGAAGCGCGGCATTTCCGAAATTGCCGCCCGCCCGAACGTCATCGCCAAGATATCGGGCGTCGTCGCCTATGCCGACAACAGCACGTGGACCGCCGCGACGCTGCGCCCCTATGTCGAGCATGTCGTCGACTGCTTCGGCTGGGACCGCGTCGTGTGGGGCAGCGACTGGCCGGTTTGCACGCTCGGCGGCGGCCTGCTCGCATGGGTGGCCGCCACCCATGCCGTACTTTCGGGCTGCGGAAACGGCGAACGCGACCGCCTGTTCTGGAGGAACGCCGACCTTATCTGGCAGCTGGGGCTGGATGCAGGGCGTCAGGACGGCCATGCCGGCTGGGGCTCGCAGCAAACGGCCAGAGAACCTATATAAAACAGTATGCTGCGCCGTACGTCATCGCGCCGCGCCGCGGCTTTGAGGCTCTCCTGCCCCGCTGGTAACGGAACCTTCATCGCAACACCGTCTTTTCCTGACGGAGAGGTATGGTTATCACTGTTGTCCGACATGCTTGCCAAGGTTGATTCATGCTGAAGAGCCGCCTCGCATTCCTCGATCCGATGCTGGTCGCGCGCTTCAGAAAAAATCAGGGCCTCACCGCCCTCAAGACGCGGCTGAGAAGCCGGCTGCAGGCCATGCAGGCGGCCGAGATCGCGGCCGCCGCGCCTAGCCGCACCGTCAAGGCCAATGACGACCATGAACTGGTCGTCGCGTCCTACAACATCCACAAATGCATCGGCATAGACGGCCGTTTCGATCCGGCCCGCATCGCTTCGGTCATCGCCGAACTCGACGCCGACGTCGTGGCTGTCCAGGAAGCCGACAAGCGCTTCGGCCGCCGCCACGGTCTGCTCGACCTCAAGGCGCTGGAGGATGAGACCGGCCTGTCGCTCATCCCGACCTCGGAGCAGGCGGACGGACATGGCTGGCACGGCAACGCGCTTCTGCTGCGCAAGGGGATGGTGCGCGACATGCGCCGGCTGGCGTTGCCCGGCGCCGAGCCGCGGGGGGCGCTCGTCGTCGATCTCGACCTGCCCGCCGGACCGCTCAGGCTGGTCGCGGCCCATCTCGGCCTGCTCAGGCGCAGCCGCCGCTGGCAGGTGCGCTCGATCCTCGACGCTATCGGCGAGGGGCCGCGTATGCCTACCCTCCTGGTGGGCGACTTCAACGAATGGCGGCCCGGCCGGAAATCCTCGCTGCATGAGCTCAGGCCCGACTTCGGGCCGCTGGTCCATGCGCATTTCTCCTTCCCTTCCTATTTTCCCGTCGTCGCTCTCGATCGCGTGATAGGCTCGCCGGGCCTGGTCACCGCAATGGAGGTGCATGACAGCGAACTCGCCCGGGTCGCCTCCGACCATTTGCCGCTCAAGGCGACCATCGACATTCCCGCCGCCCGGCGCCGGATGCGCGGCCACGACGACGAACTCGTCGTCAACGAAGTCGGCGCCTAGAACGAGCCGTGCGTCCTTTGGGACGCACTGACACTTTGAATCCGCTGCATCCACGCCCGTTGCGCTTGTCGCCAAGGTCGGGCATGTGTCCCACGGGGCAGAGTTCGGAGGATTTTTCGATGGCAGAGACGTTCGTGATCGCACAGGGCGGTGGCCCCACCGCGGTGATCAACCAGACGGTGGCGGGCGCCACGCTCGAAATCCGCAAGCGTTATCCGAAGGCCCGCGTGCTCGGTTCGCGTCACGGCGTGCGCGGCGTGCGCGATGGCGATTTCGTCGTCCTGTCCGATCTTCCGGAGGACCAGCTTCGCCTGTTCGGCGGCACGCCGAGTTCCGGCCTCGGCTCCACCCGCGACAAGCCGGACGCCGCCTATTGCGCCCTCGTGCTCGAGGGTTTGAAAAAGGCCGACGCCCAGGCCTTCATCTATATCGGCGGCAACGACACGTCGGGCACGCAGCAGATCCTCACCGACGCTTCGGGCGGCTCGATCGCCTTCGTCCATGCACCGAAGACCATCGACAATGATCTGATGGAGAACGATCACACGCCGGGCTTCATCTCGGCGGCCGAATTCGTTGCCGGTGCCTTCCTCTCCGTCGATCTCGATTTCCGCGCGCTGCCCGGCGTCTATGTCGCGATCGTCATGGGCCGGCATGCCGGTTTCCTTACCGCCGCCTCCGCGGCCTGGCGGCTAGACGAGGAAAGCGGCCCGCATCTGATCTACGTGCCGGAGCGCGCATTCTCCGTGAAGCGCTTCATCGACGACGTGAAGCGCACGCTGGACAGACACAAGCGCTGCGTCGTTGCCGTCTCGGAAGGCG
>JALYWP010000164.1 GCA_030852655.1 Pseudomonadota bacterium
TGCGGGCGAAGCGACGGCCTTTGAAACCGTGGCGCATGGCTGTCTTCCTTCTTCAGTTGTTCAAGAGGCCACGGCCTCCGATGGTTTTCCGCATGGCCATCGGACCGGACGAACCGGTCCTCGGAACCATGCTCTATTCAGGCTCAGTACTGGTCTTCGTAACGCTTTGCGAGGTCTTCGATGTTCTCCGGCGGCCAATCCGGCACTTCCATGCCGAGGTGCAGGCCCATGGCCGCCAGCACTTCCTTGATCTCGTTCAGCGACTTGCGGCCGAAGTTCGGGGTGCGCAGCATCTCGGCTTCCGTCTTCTGGATCAGGTCGCCGATATAGACGATGTTGTCGTTCTTCAGGCAGTTGGCCGAACGCACCGAAAGCTCCAGCTCGTCGACCTTCTTCAGGAGCGCCGGGTTGAAGGCGAGTTCTGTGACCGCCTCGGCCGCGACTTCCTTCTGCGGCTCATCGAAGTTGACGAACAGGCCGAGTTGATCCTGCAGGATGCGCGCGGCGAATGCCACGGCGTCCTCGCCGGTGACCGAACCGTTGGTCTCGATCGTCATGGTCAGCTTGTCGTAGTCGAGGACCTGACCCTCGCGGGTGTTCTCTACCTTGTAGGAAACCTTCTTGACCGGCGAATAGAGGCTGTCGACCGGGATCAGACCGATCGGCGCATCCTCGGCGCGGTTGCGATCGGCCGGCACATAGCCCTTGCCGGTGTCGACGGTGAACTCCATGCGGATCTCCGCGCCCTCATCGAGGGTGCAGATCACATGGTCAGGATTCAGGATCTCGACATCGCCCACGGTCTGGATGTCGCCGGCGGTGACGGCGCCCGGACCCTGCTTGCGCACGACCATGCGCTTGGGGCCATCGCCTTCCATCTTGATGGCGATTTCCTTGATGTTGAGGACGATGTCGGTCACGTCTTCGCGAACGCCGGCGATCGACGAGAACTCGTGCAGCACGCCGTCGATCTGGACGGCGGTGACGGCAGCGCCACGCAGCGAGGACAGGAGCACGCGACGAAGCGCGTTGCCGAGCGTCAGGCCGAAGCCCCGTTCGAGCGGTTCGGCGACGAGAGTCGTCAGCGTCTTGCTCTTCGAGGAGAATTCGATCTTGTTCGGCTTAATGAGTTCTTGCCAGTTTTTCTGGATCATTTCGTGTTCCTTCCGTTGTGCCGCCACCATCCAATCGTGACGGGCGCCAGGGAAAGCCGTGGAGGAGCGTTTCTGTTGTTCAGGCTGGCGTTTTCGACCCCTGCCCCACGCTCGCGCGGCGGTTCTATGTCTATATGGTCAGACGCGCCGCTTTTTGCGCGGACGGCAGCCATTGTGCGGTATCGGGGTCACGTCGCGGATCGAAGTGATGGTGAAGCCGCCGGCCTGTAACGCACGCAGTGCCGATTCACGACCCGAACCCGGACCGCAGACTTCGACTTCGAGCATGCGCATACCATGTTCCTGCGCCTTCTTGGCGACGTCCTCGGCGGCCATCTGGGCCGCGAACGGGGTCGACTTGCGCGAGCCCTTGAAGCCCTGAGCACCGGCCGACGACCAGGCAATGGTGTTGCCCTGCGCGTCGGTGATGGTGATCATCGTGTTGTTGAAGGTGGAGTTCACGTGGGCGGTGCCCGACGAGATGTTCTTGCGTTCGCGACGGCGGACGCGTCCGGCTTCCTTGGCCATGATTTACCTTTCTATCGATCTCAACGCCGCCGTAGTGCCAGCGGCTACACCTTGGAGGCAGTGGGGAAATCGGCAGTCGGCAACCGGAAAATTCCGACTGCCTGTTGCCCATTGCCTGCTGCCGACTACTTCTTCTTGCCGGCAATCGCCTTGGCCGGGCCCTTGCGGGTGCGGGCGTTGGTGTGCGTGCGCTGGCCGCGGACCGGCAGGTTGCGGCGATGGCGCAGGCCGCGATAGCTGCCGAGGTCCATCAGGCGCTTAATGTTCATCGAGGTCTCGCGGCGCAGGTCGCCCTCGACCTGGTAGTCGCGGTCGATGGTTTCGCGGATCTGGAGCACTTCGGCGTCGGTCAACTGGTTGACGCGACGGTCCGCCGGAATGCCGACCTTGTCGACGATTTCCTGGGCGAATCTCTTGCCAATGCCGTGAATGTACTGAAGCGCGATGACGACACGCTTGTTGGTCGGTATGTTGACGCCTGCTATGCGGGCCATCTTCTTCTCCATGTGGGCCGGCTGCAGATTTCATCTGGCCGGCGGGTTATCGTTGACCCGCGTCCGGTGGAGGCCGGCCCTTGCGGGTATCTTCCAATTCAACAAGGCCGCCCTGTCCCTCGGGACCCGGCAGCCTCACGCCTGATTTGGAGATGCGCCGCTATAGTCCAGCGGCACGATCCAGTCAACCGCCCGTTTTCGCCATCTTCCCGGCATTTTTCAGGGCGTTCTCAATACTCTTCGCAACTTCGTCGATATCGGCCATGCCGTCGAGCTGCCTGAGCAACCCCTTGGCGTAGTAATAGCCGATCAGCGGCGCTGTCTTCTTGTAATATTCCCGCAGGCGCTCGGGGAACACGGCGGGATCGTCATCCTTGCGCACCGGCTTGCCGGCTGCCCTGGTTTCCTCCGCGCGCTTGGCGATGCGGCCGACCAGCGCCTTGTCGTCGACCACGAGCTCGATGACGACGTCCAGCGCAAGGCCTCGTTCATCGAGCATCGTGGCAACCGAATCCGCCTGCACCAGCGTGCGCGGGTAGCCGTCGAGGATGAAACCGTTGGCGCAATCCTTCTGGTCGATTCGTTCGGCGACGATCGCATTGACGATCTCGTCGGAAACGAGTTCGCCGGCGTTCATCACCGCTTTCGCCTTCAGGCCGACCGGTGTCTGCGCCGCAACGGCGGCGCGCAGCATGTCGCCGGTGGAGAGCTGTGGGATGCCGTGTTTTTCGACCAGCCGCTGTGCTTGCGTCCCCTTGCCCGCCCCCGGCGGACCAAGCAGTATGAGCCTCATTTTCCCCTCTTGCCTCCGCGCAGCTTCGACTTCTTGATCAGTCCCTCATACTGGTGCGCGATCAGGTGACCCTGGATCTGAGCAACGGTATCGAGCGTTACACTGACCACAATCAGAAGCGAAGTGCCACCAAGGTAGAAAGGCACGCCAGTCGCGGAAATCAGGAACTCCGGCAGCAGGCAGACGAGCACGAGATAGACGGCACCCACCGCCGTGATGCGGGTGAGCACGTAGTCGATGTATTCGGCGGTCCGCTCGCCTGGGCGATAGCCGGGAATGAAGCCGGAATGCTTCTTCAACTGGTCGGCGGTGTCCTTCGGATTGAACACAATCGCCGTGTAGAAAAAGGCGAAGAAGGCGATCATCGCGGCGTAGGCTATCATGTAGAGCGGCTGACCATGGCCGAGCGCGGCGAGGATCGTCGACGCCCAGGCGGGCATGTCGGTCGTCGAGGAGAAGCCAGCGATCGTCGCCGGCAGAAGCAGCAGCGAAGAGGCGAAGATCGGCGGGATGACGCCCGACGTGTTGAGCTTGAGCGGCAGGTGCGACGTATCGCCCTGGAACATGCGGTTGCCGACTTGGCGCTTCGGATACTGGATCAACAGCCGGCGCTGGGCGCGCTCGAAGAACACGATCACCGCGACGACGACGACAGCGAGCACGATGATCGCGAGGATCAGGCCTGTCGACAGCGCGCCGGTGCGGCCGAGTTCGAGCGTGCCGCCGATGGCCGACGGCATGCCGGCAACGATGCCGGCAAAGATGATGAGCGAGATGCCGTTGCCGATACCGCGCGCCGTGATCTGCTCACCGAGCCACATCAGGAACATGGTCCCGCCGACCAGCGTGATGACGGCCGAGACACGGAAGAACATACCCGGGTCGCTGACGATGCCGTTACCGCTTTCGAGCCCGACCGAGATGCCGTAAGCCTGCACCAGCGCTAGCAGGACCGTGCCGTAGCGGGTGTACTGGTTGATGACCTTGCGCCCTTGCTCGCCTTCCTTCTTGAGCGCTTCGAGCGATGGGATGACCGACGTCATCAACTGCATGATGATCGAGGCGGAGATGTAGGGCATGATGCCAAGCGCGAAGATCGCCATGCGCTCGACCGCGCCGCCGGCGAACATGTTGAACATGCCGAGCACGCCGCCGGACTGCTGCTGGAAGGCCTGGGCGAAGGCATCGGGGTTGATGCCGGGAAGCGGTATATAGGTGCCGAGGCGGTAAACGAGGAGAGCGCCAAGGGTGAACCAGATGCGCTTCTTGAGATCCTCGGCCTTGGCGAAGGCTGCGAAGTTCAGATTCGATGCAAGTTGTTCAGCAGCCGATGCCATGCATGGTTCTCCGCTTGGTCACGCTGGGGTGCGCCCGGTGCGGGCATCGCGTGTCGCCGAAGTTTCGAGATAGGCTCCGGCCGACGAAGTTGCAAGCGGCGGCAATCCCCTTGCCACCGCTTGTCCGAAGAGCCCGTTACTCGGTTGCTTCCGCCTTCTGAGGCAGCTTGACCGAACCCCCGGCCTTCTCGACTTTTTCAACCGCAGCCTTGGAGGCACCGGCGATGTCGAAGGAGAGCTTCGCCTTCAGGTCGCCATCGGCGAGAAGCCGGACACCGTCCTTGGCGCGGCGGATCACGCCGGCCTTGATCAGCGCTTCGGCGTCAATGGTAGCCTTGGCATCGAGCTTCTTGGCGTCGATGGCTGCCTGGATGCGGCCGAGCGACACGATGTTGAAGCTCTTGGCGAAGATGTTGTTGAAGCCACGCTTCGGCAGGCGCCGGTAGAGCGGCATCTGCCCGCCCTCGAAGCCGTTGATGGCGACGCCGGAGCGCGACTTCTGGCCTTTCACGCCGCGGCCGGCCGTCTTGCCCGAGCCGGAACCGATGCCGCGCCCGAGGCGCTTCTTCGAATGGGTGGCGCCTTCGTTGTCACGCAGGTCGTTGAGTTTCATCGTCTTTCTCCTCGCGCCCTGTCCTACTTCTCGTCAACGACGCGGACGAGGTGGGAAACGGCTGCGATCATGCCGCGAACCGAAGGCGTATCCTCCAGCGTGCGGCGCTTGCGCATCTTGTTGAGGCCGAGGCCGACCAGCGTCGCGCGCTGTTCCTTCGGCCGGCGAATCGGACTGCCGATCTGCTCGACGGTCACGGTCTTGGTAGCTTTCTTGGCCATGGTCATGATCCTCTGGCGGCGACTACTCTTCAGCCGCGACCGCGTT
>JALYWP010000170.1 GCA_030852655.1 Pseudomonadota bacterium
GAAGCCCAATGTCGCTGCGATCCTCAATTCGTAGGGTTCCACCAGAAGCAGGGTCGCGGCGAGATTGCCCTCGGGGGTTGCCCAGGCGCGCCCTCGCCTGCCGCGGCCGCTTTCCTGGCGCTTCGAGACGACCCAGAGCCTGCCGGGATCGCCGCTCGCCGCATGCTCCAGCGCTATTGCGTTGGTCGAGCCGACACTGTCATGCGCTTCGAGCCGGTATCCTTCCGCGACTGCCGTCGGAGCGAGCGAGAAGCCCATCACCTAGAAGAATGTTCCAGCGGCTGCCGCGGCATAGCTCGAGACCGATCCGCCGATCCACGGCAGCACGTAGAACAGGATGAAGGCGCCCGACAGGCCGAGCACGAACCGCAACGCACCCGACATCGGCAGGAAGCCGACGCCAACGGGTTCGTCGAACCACATGATCTTGATGATCCTGAGATAATAGTACGCCGCCACCACCGAGGTGAGCACGCCGATCACCGCCAATGCATACAGCCCGGCATTGATGGCGGCGAGGAACACGTACCATTTCGCCCAGAAGCCGGCGAGCGGAGGAATGCCAGCCAACGAGAAGAGAAGGATGGTCAGGATGGTGGCCCGCACCGGATGGGTGGCGGACAGGCCGGCGAGGTCGTCGATCGCTTCGACCTGCCCTTCCTTGCGCCGCATGGCGATAATGAAGGCAAAGGTGCCGAGCGTCATCGCCACGTAGATCAGCATGTAGATGATGACGCCGCGCACGCCCGCCTCGCTGTTGGCGGCGAGCCCGACCAGGGCGAACCCCATATGGCCGATGGAGGAATAGGCCATCAGGCGCTTGAAATTGCGCTGGCCGATGGCCGCGAACGAGCCGACCGCCATAGAGGCGATCGACACGAACACGATGATCTGCTGCCAGTCGGCCGCCGACGGTTCGAACGCTTCCATCAGGAGGCGAAGGATGAGCGCCATCGTCGCCACCTTGGGCGCCACGGCGAAGAAGGCGGTCACCGGCGTCGGCGCGCCCTCGTAGACGTCCGGCGTCCACATGTGGAATGGTGCCGCCGAAATCTTGAAGACCAGACCGGCGAGGATGAAGACCAGGCCGAACAGGACACCAAGCTGGCGTTCGGCGCCGCCGAGCGTCGCGGCGATGGTGTTGAAGTCGATGGACCCCGTGTAGCCGTAGACCAGCGAGATACCGTAGAGCATCATGCCGGAGCCGAGCGCACCGAGGACGAAATATTTCAGGCCCGCCTCGCTCGAGCGCAGGCTGTCGCGGTTGATCGCCGCCACGACGTAGAGCGCCAGCGATTGCAACTCGAAGCTGAGATAGAGCGCGATCAGGTCGTTGGCCGACGCCATCAGCAGCATGCCGGTCGACGACAGCATCACCAGCACTGGATACTCGTTGCTGTCGTACTTCTCCGCCTTCGCGAAACCGACGGACATGATCAGCGTGACCGCCGAACCGAAAAGCGTGAGCACCTTCATGAAGCGCGCGAATGGGTCGACGACAAACGAGTTGCCGAACGCCCTGCCCTCGCCCACCGCGAAAAGCAGCCACGCACCGGCCACCGCCATCACGATCACCGCAAGCGTGGTGACCAGAGTGCTCGAGCGGCTGCTGGAAAAGACGCCGACCATCAGGAGCGCCATGGCTCCGACAGCCATGATGAGTTCCGGCGCCAGCAGGCAGAGGCTAGAAGTCAGTTCGGGCGTCATGGCTCCCGCCTCTCAGTTCGCCGCCGCGGCATGCGAGCCGTCGATCGATATGGTGACTGTGTTTACGAGCGCCTCGACAGAGGTCGCGGTCGCGTCGAAGATAGGCGCCGGATAGACGCCGAAGAAGATGACCAGCACGATCAGCGGATAGAGGATCGCCTTCTCGCGCGTCGAAAGGTCGAGCATGCCCTCGAGACTCTCCTTGGTCAGCGCGCCGAAGACCACCTTGCGATAGAGCCAGAGCGCGTAGCAGGCGGACAGGATGACGCCCGTGGCAGCAAATACGGCCACCCAGGTGTTGACGCGGAACACACCGAGCAGCGTCAGGAACTCGCCGACGAAGCCGGAAGTGCCCGGCAGGCCGACATTGGCCATGGTGAAGATCAGGAAGGCGACGGCATATTTCGGCATGTTGTTGACGAGGCCGCCATAAGCCGCGATCTCGCGCGTATGCATGCGGTCGTAGATGACGCCGACGCACAGGAACAGCGCGCTGGACACCAGACCGTGCGACAGCATCTGGAAGATGGCGCCCTGGACACCCTCCTGGTTCATCGCGAAGATGCCCATCGTCACGAAGCCCATATGGGCGACCGACGAATAGGCGATCAGCTTCTTCATGTCCTCCTGCATCAGCGCGACCAGCGAGGTATAGATGATCGCGACGACGGAGAGCGTGAAGATCAGCGGCTGCAGATCGGCCGAGGCCAGCGGGAACATCGGCAGCGAGAAGCGCAGGAAGCCGTAGCCGCCCATCTTCAGGAGAATGCCAGCCAGGATGACGGAGCCGGCGGTCGGCGCCTCGACATGCGCGTCCGGCAGCCATGTGTGCACCGGCCACATCGGCATCTTCACCGCGAAGGACGCGAAGAAGGCCAGCCACAGCCATATCTGCATGTTGGCCGGGAAGTCGTGCGTCAGCAAGGTCGGTATGTCGGTGGTGCCGGATTGGAAGAACATCGCCATGATGGCGAGCAGCATCAGCACCGAACCGGCGAGCGTGTAGAGGAAGAACTTGAAGCTCGCATAGACGCGGCGCTTGCCGCCCCACACGCCGATGATGAGGAACATCGGGATGAGGCCGGCCTCGAAGAAGACGTAGAAGAGGACGATGTCGAGCGCGCAGAAGACGCCGATCATCAGCGTCTCCAGGATGAGGAACGCGATCATGTATTCCTTGACGCGCTTCTCGACCGACTCCCAGCTCGCCAGGATGCAGAGCGGCATCAGGAACGTCGTCAGGATGACGAACAGCATCGAGATGCCGTCGACGCCCATATGGTAGGACAGGCCGGAATCGAGCCAGGCAGCCTTCTCGACCATCTGGAAGCCGGCTTCCGAATTGTCGAAGCCCGCCCAGATGAAGAGCGACAGAACGAAGGTGAACACCGTCGTCAAGAGCGCGACGTTGCGTATGTTGCGGCGCGCCGCCGGCCCCTCGTCCCGGATCAGCAGGATCAGGAA
>JALYWP010000187.1 GCA_030852655.1 Pseudomonadota bacterium
CCGATGCATCCGCGCGTCGGCTTCCTGAAGCCGCTGGTGACCGCCGAAAACATCGAGGTCGGCGACTTCACCTATTACGACGACCCGGACGGGCCCGACAAATTCCAGGAAAAATGCGTGCTGCACCATTATCCGTTCATCGGAGACCGGCTGATCATCGGCAAGTTCTGCGCGATCGCGGAAGGGGCGCGCTTCATCATGAACGGCGCCAACCATGTCATGTCGGGCTTCTCGACCTATCCTTTCAACATATTCGGCCATGGCTGGGAGGAAGGTTTTGACGAGTCGACGTGGAAAAGCGAGATTCGCGGCGACACCGTGATCGGCAACGACGTCTGGATCGGCATGGAAGCGCTGATCCTGCCGGGGGTGAATATCGGACACGGAGCCATCGCCGCGGCAAAGGCGGTGGTTACCCATGACGTGCCGCCCTATGCGATCGTGGCCGGAAACCCTGCCAAGGTGGTGAAGACGCGCTTCGACCCGCGCACCGTCGAGCGGCTGCTCGCCACCGCCTGGTGGGACTGGCCGGTTGACAAGATCGGCCGCAACCTCAATGCCATACGCGGCGCCGACATCAGGGCGCTGGAGGCAGCGGCTTGAGCGAAAAGAAGAACGGCATCGTGGGCGTCGAGATATTCGCCTCGCCATGGGTATTCATCCGCGGCGTGCCGGCGATGAAGTTCCTGCCGCCGGAAGGTCCGCCGGAGATCGCGTTTGCCGGCCGCTCGAATGTGGGGAAATCCTCGCTGATCAATGCGCTGGTCGGGCGCGGCGGGCTGGCGCGCACGTCGAACACGCCGGGCCGAACGCAGGAACTCAACTATTTCGTGCCTGACGGCTATTCGGGCGAAGCGGGCGACCTGCCGCCGATGGCGCTGATCGACATGCCGGGCTACGGCTACGCCAGCGCCCCCAAGGAGAAGGTCGACGCGTGGACGAAGCTCGTCTTCGACTATCTGCAGGGGCGGGTGACGCTGAAGCGCGTCTATGTGCTGATCGACAGCCGCCACGGTATCAAGAAGAACGACGACGAGATTCTGTCGCTGCTCGACAAGGCGGCGGTCTCCTACCAGATCGTGCTGACCAAGACGGACAAGATCAAGGCGGCCGGCGTGCCGAAGCTGATCGAGGAGACGCTGGCAAAGATCAGGAAGCGCCCGGCGGCCTTTCCGGGCGTGATCGCGACGTCGTCGGAAAAGGGGGCGGGGCTCGAGGAATTGCGCGCGGCAATCGCGCTGGCCGTCAATGGCGGCTGAGCGCTTCCCCGGCTCCGCAACAGGGCCAATCGGCCCGCGAACCATTTGCCCGCTCACCCGTTTCCCGCTAAGACGCCGCGACCCTTTCGATACTTCCCGAGGATCCCGATGACGACGGACATCGCCGCCACCGCAGAGATGCAGGCCGCCCTGCTTTCGCGTGCGCTCCCCTACATGCAGCGCTACGAGAACAAGACCGTCGTGGTGAAATATGGCGGCCATGCGATGGGCGATGCGGCGCTCGGCCAGGCCTTCGCCCGCGACATAGCGCTGCTCAAGCAGTCTGGCGTCAATCCGATCGTGGTGCATGGCGGCGGGCCGCAGATCGGCGCCATGCTGAAGTCGATGGGCATAGAATCGAAATTCGAAGGCGGCCTGCGCGTCACCGACCGCAAGACGGTCGAGATCGTCGAAATGGTGCTCGCCGGCTCGATCAACAAGGAGATCGTCGCGCTCATCAATGCCGAGGGCGAGTGGGCGATCGGGCTGTGCGGCAAGGACGGCAACATGGTCTTCGCCGAAAAGGCGCACAAGACCTTCAAGGATCCCGATTCGAACATCGAGCGCGTGCTCGACCTCGGCTTCGTCGGCGAGCCGGTGGAGGTCGACCGCACGCTGCTCGACCTGCTCGCCCGCTCGGAGATGATCCCGGTGCTGGCGCCAGTGGCTCCCGGCCGCGACGGCCATACCTACAACATCAACGCCGACACGTTCGCGGGCGCGATCGCCGGGGCCGTCAAGGCCTCGCGCCTGCTCTTCCTCACCGACGTGCCCGGCGTGCTCGGCAAGGACAAGAAGCTGATCGACGAACTGACCGTGGCCGAGGCCAGGGCGCTGATTGCCGACGGCACGATTTCTGGCGGCATGATCCCCAAGGTCGAGACCTGCATCGAGGCGATCGACCGTGGCGTCGAGGGCGTCGTCATCCTGAACGGCAAGACGGCGCATGCGGTGCTCCTGGAACTGTTCACGGAGCATGGCGCAGGCACGCTGATCGTGCCGTGACGGCGCCGCCTGGCTATCCCACAGCCAGCAGCACCAATATGCCGCCGACGATCAGCGCGCAGCCGGCGATCTCCAGCCGGTTGATCTTCTCCTTGAAGAAAAAGACCGTGGCGGCGAAGGTGAACAGCATCTCGATCTGGGCGAGCGACTTCACCACGGCGGCCTGCTGCAGCGTCACCGCGGCGAACCACCCCAGCGACGCCGTGGCGCCGACGAGACCGGTGAAGAGCGACGGCTTCCAGGCCTTCGCGATGCGGCCGATTTCGGCGCGATCCCTCCAGACCATCCAGGCCAGCATGATCGCGGTCTGGAAGGTGATGACGAAGGCGAGCGTCACCGCTGCCTGCATCACGAAATTCGGGCCTTCGAGCGCCAGGGATGCGGCCCGGTAGGCGACGGCGGAAATGCCGAAGGCAGTTCCCGAAGCGAGCCCCGTCAGCGCATTGCGGCTGACCGTCGAGGCGAGCATGGAACGCATGCTGACCGCGACATGCGCGACCGATATGAGCATGACGCCGAAGACGCTGATGGCGATCGCGACGACGGCGCCGAGGCTTGCCCGCTCGCCCAGGAAGACGAGCCCGAAGATCGCCGCCTGCGCCGGTTCGGTGCGCGAATAGGCGGTGCCGACGGCGAAATTGCGGAACGAGAAGAGGTGGATGAGCAGGAAGGTCGCCGTGATCTGACCGAGCGCGCCGAGCAACGCCCAGCCAAAGAAGGCCGCATTGGGGACGGGCAACGGATAGCCTACGAGACAATGGAGCGCGGCGACGAAAACGAGCACGAAGGGAAAGCCGAAGCCGAAGCGCACGAAGGTCGCGCCGGTCGTGCCCATCACGCCCTTCAGGTGCTTCTGCGCCGCCGACCGCAGGTTCTGCAGGAAGGCGGCAGCGATGGTTATGGGAATCCAGAGTTCCATTGGTTCCTTTTACGCAGAGACGGCGTTCCCGGCACGACCTCCATGCGTTGCAGGGTTGGGCCAACCAGTCGACAGTTCGGACGCGCGAACAGACGCGTCGAACGTTATGGCGTGCGCGTCGCCAGCCAGATGACATGCCGGGCGCCGCGCTTGCCGCGAGCGCGCATAGCGACCTCCTCAACCTCGTAGCCGGATTTTTTCAAGCGTGCCGCAAAGGCGCGATCCGGGTGCGCCGACCAGACGGCGAGCACGCCGCCCGGCTTCAGCGCCTGCCGCGCCGCGGCGAGGCCGCTGACATCGTAGAGCCGATCATTGGCGCTGCGCGACAGCCCCTCCGGGCCATTGTCGACGTCAAGCAGGATCGCGTCGTGGGCATGCTTGCCGGCAGCTATGAGATCGGCCACGTCCGCCTCGCGAATTTCAACCCGGGGGTCGTCGAGACTGCCGGCAAAGAGTTCGGCCATCGGGCCGCGCGCCCAGGCGACCACCGCCGGAACGAGTTCGGCGACCGTCACTTCGGCGTCCGGCGGCAGGTCGCGGAGCGCTGCCCGCAGCGTGAAGCCCATGCCGAGCCCCCCTATGAGGATGCGCGGTTTCCGCCTGCCGCGAATCCTGGCGCAGGAAAGCCCGGCGAGTGCTTCCTCCGAGCCGCTGAGACGGCTGTTCATCAACTCGTTGGCGCCGAGCATTATGGAGAACTCGGCGCCGCGACGCTTGAGGCGCAGTTCCTCGCGCCCGCCGGGCACCGTCGCCGAATCAAGCTGCAGCCATGGGATCATGCACGGCTACATGCTCCATTGCGCCCGAAGGCGCCAGCGCTTCGACGGCCGAGGAACGGATCCCCGACCGTTACCCCCGCGGCTAGGCGGCCTTCTGGCGACGGGACTTGCGCGCCACCGGCTTCTGACCGAGGCCGATATCCTTGGCCATCGCCGACCGCGTGGCCGAATAGTTCGGCGACGTCATCGGATAGTCGGCAGGCAGACCCCATTTGGCGCGGTACTGCTGAGGCGTCAGGCCGTGCGACGTCAGGTGACGCTTCATCGACTTGAACTTCTTGCCGTCCTCAAGACAGACGATGTAATCGGGGTGAACCGATTTCTTCGGATTGACCGCCGGTACGAGCGGCGCTTCCGGCGCGGGCTCGGGCTCGCCGAGCTTGCGGATGGAATCGCTGATGCTTGCGATCAGATCCGGCAGGCCAGCCGCCGGAAGCCGGTTCTTCGTTACATAGGCCGAGACGATCTCGGCGGTAAGCGTGATCAGAGCAGTCTCTTCAATGTCAGACAATTTCAGTCTCCCCAAGCCATCCCGCTGTAGTATTATGCCGGAAACCGACCAAGCTCAACGTCCCGGCGGCTTCAATCAGAAAAATCGAATAGAGCGGAGGAAACCCGGCAATATAGTGCGCGGGGCCAGCCGAATGCCACCTGCCGAATTCGAACTGCCATTTGTCGCATTCGAACAATCGACCGTTGCCGCGATTTCCTGGCCGGTTCAGCGGATGGCGCCCGTTCCCGCAAGCAGGAACGATCTCAATGCCGACTGGGCAAGGGTCGGGTGGCGGTCGCGGTGCGAGATTACGGCGAATTCGCGCTCGGGCAGCGCCAGCGGCACATGGCGCAGCGAACCTGCCGCCACCGCCCTGCCGGCCACGAGTTCGGAGATGATCGTGGCGCCGGCGCCCGCCTCGACCGCCTGGACGATGGCCTCGTTGCTCGGCAGCACCAGGAAAATCCTGAGAGAGTCGAACGGGATGTCCATCCGCCGCGCCAGATCCTGCAGAACCTCGCGCGTGCCGGACCCGCCCTCGCGGACGATCCAGCGCAGGCCGGCGAGGTCTGGCCGGGCGGGAGCGATTTCGGCGACCGCCGGATGGGAGTCCGCCACGACCAGCATTAGCCGGTCGACATCGACCCTGGTGCGGCGAAGGATATCCGATTCCGTTCGGCCTTCGACGAGGCCGAGGTCGGCATTGCCGTCAAGGACCCGGTTCTCGACCTGCCTTGTATTGCCGATGGTGACATCCAGCCTGACGGCCGGATGCCTGTCCTGGAACGCGGCCAGCCGGCGCGGCAGCCAATAGCTGGCGATCGTCTGACTGGCCGCGATCGCGATCGAGCCGGCGATGATGCGGGAGGCATTTTCAAGGACGTGGCGCGCCTCGGCGATGCGCTCCAGCACCGCCTTTGCCTCGGGCAGGAAGCGCCGGCCGGCCGGCGAAAGCTCGATCGCGCGGCCGACGCGGTTGAAGAGTTGCACGCCGCTGGCGGTTTCCAGCGCTTTGATGGCGGCCGAGGCGGCGGACTGCGACATGCCCAGAAACTCGGCCGCGCGGGTCACATGCCCACGTTCCGCCACGGCGACAAAAATGCGGAGCTGCTCCGGCGTCACGGATGATTAAGATACAATATCGATTGAAATCATAACAACAATCTATTGGACCGATTTTTCTAAGTCGAGCATTGATTTGGGAATAATGTTCTCAGCCCGTGGAAAACGTCCGATCCGAAATTCCCGTACATTCGGTGTTGGCGCGAAATCGATGCTGCATATGGGTCCGAGGTTCGCGAGGGTCAGCAGATCATGAGCGCGGCGTCGTCACGTCCGGCCAATTCTGCTCCATCCCAACGGGCATTGGGCGTTGCTGCGCCGGCCGAAGGCGATGGCGTCGACACGTCGCCCGTCATTGCCGATAGCGTGGCGAAGACGACCTGTTACATGTGCGCCTGCCGCTGCGGCATCGACGTGCACATCAAGGACGGCAAGGTCCGCTACATCAACGGCAACAAGGACCATCCGGTCAATCGGGGCGTGATATGCGGCAAGGGCAGCGCCGGCATCATGCAACACTACAGCCCGGCGCGGCTGAAGAAGCCGCTGCTCAGGACCGGACCGCGCGGCTCGGGCGAGTTCCGCGAGATCGAGTGGGACGAGGCGCTGACGATCGCCACGGAGCGGCTGGCGCGCATACGCCAGACCGACCCGAAGAAGCTTGCCTTTTTCACCGGGCGCGACCAGTCGCAGTCGCTGACCGGCTGGTGGGCGGCGAAGTTCGGCACGCCGAACTATGCGGCGCATGGCGGCTTCTGCTCCGTCAACATGGCGGCGGGCGGGCTCTACACGATCGGCGGGTCGTTCTGGGAATTCGGCGAGCCGGACTGGGAGCGGACGAAATACTTCATGCTGTTCGGCGTGGCGGAGGATCACGACAGCAACCCGATCAAGATCGGGCTCGGCAAGCTCAAGGCGCGCGGCGCAAGGATCGTCTCGGTCAACCCGTGCCGGACCGGTTACAACGCAATCGCCGACGATTGGGTCGGCATCAGGCCGGGGACGGACGGGTTGTTCGTGCTGGCGCTGGTGCACGAGTTGCTGAGGGCCGGCAAGGTCGATCTCGGCTATCTGATCGCCTACACCAACGCGCCGGTGCTTGTGATCCAGGAGCCCGGGGCGGCCGACGACGGGCTTTTCCTGCGCGGCGCCGACGAGAGACCTCTGGCCTGGGATCGGGAGGCGAACGCAGCCGTGAGCGCGCTCGATCCCTACATCAAGCCCGCACTGACAGGCATGCATGTCGTGAACGGAAGGCGCTGCGTGCCGGTATTCCAGTTGCTCGCCGAGCGCTACCTGGACGAGCGTTATTCGCCGGATGCGGTGGCGGAGCGCTGCGGTGTCGATGCCGCGACCATCCGCCGGATCGCTGCCGAACTCGCGCATGTCGCCTTCGAAGAGACGATAGAGCTGCCGGTCGCCTGGACCGACTGGGCCGGACGACGCCACGAGACGATGCGCGGCCGGCCGATCGCGATGCACGCGATGCGCGGCATCTCGGCCCATTCGAACGGCTTCCACACCTGCCGCGCCATCCACCTGCTGCAGGTGTTGCTCGGCACGGTCGACGTGCCGGGCGGCTTCCGCTTCAAGCCGCCCTTTCCGAAGCTCGCTCCGCCCGGTCCGAAGCCGGCAGGCAAGGACGGCGGCAAACCGAATACGCCGCTTCCCGGTATGCCGCTCGGCTTCGTTACAGGTCCCGAAGACCTGCTGGTCGACGGCGACGGCAAGCCCGTCCGCATCGACAAGGCCTATTCCTGGGAAGCGCCGCTCGCCGCGCACGGGATGATGCATACGGTCATCCGCAACGCCTGGGCCGGCGATCCCTACAGGATCGACACGCTGTTCCTCTACATGGCCAACATGGCGTGGAACTCGTCGATGAACACGGTCGAGACGCTGCGCATGCTGACCGACAGGCATGAGAGCGGGGATGCAGCGGGCGAATACAAGATCCCCTTCATCATCTATTCCGACGCCTATTACTCGGAGACGGTCCCCTATGCCGACCTCGTTCTGCCCGACACCACCTATCTCGAGCGGCACGACTGCATCAGCCTGCTCGACCGGCCGATCAGCCATGCCGACGGGCCGGGCGACGCGATCCGCCATCCGGTGATCAAGGCCGACCGCGACGTGAGGCCGTTCCAGACGGTGCTGATCGAGCTTGGCGCGCGGCTCGGCCTGCCGGGCTTCGCCGAGGAGGATGGCTCGCCCGTTTACAGCGACTATGCCGACTACATCGTCAACCACGAGCGTCTGCCCGGCATCGGCCCACTCGCCGGCTGGCGCGGCGAGGATGGAGAGACCTTTGGCACCGGCAAGCCGAACCCGGACCAGTTGCAGCGCTATATCGACAATGGTGGTTTCTGGCACCACGAGTTCGCCGACGAACAGCGCTTCTACAAGATGGCCAACCGCTCCTATCTCGAATTCGCAGTGCGCATGGGCTTCAAGGAGCGGATGGGGCCGGTCCATTTCCAGCTCTATTCGGAACCGCTGCAGAAATTCCGGCTCGCCGCGCGCGGGCACGGCATGGTCGTGCCGCCGCAGGCGGAGCGTGCGCGCATCGAGACCTGCATGGATCCCCTGCCCTTCTGGTACGAGCCGTTCGAGCACGCCGCCGTCGACGGAGAACGCTATCCGCTCCACGCGCTGACCCAGCGGCCGATGCACATGTATCATTCCTGGGGTTCGCAGAATGCGTGGCTGAGGCAGATCACCAGCCAGAACCGCCTTTTCATGCACCGGCAGACTGCCGCCGGTCTCGGACTCACCGACGACGACTGGGTCTGGATCGAAAGCGTCAATGGCCGCGTCAAGGGACAGATCAGGCTGGTCGACGGCGTCAACCCGCAGACGGTGTGGACCTGGAATGCGATCGGCAAGCGCCGGGGAGCATGGGGACTGAAGGACGACGCCGGCGAATCCAGCCGAGGCTTCCTGCTCAACCACATCATCGGCGACAGGCAGACCGGCGAGGCGCAGGCCAGCGCGGCACGCTATTCCAATTCCGATCCCGTCACCGGCCAGGCGGCCTGGTTCGACCTCAAGGTGCGCATCGAGAAATGCGCACCAGAAGAAGTCGGCTTCACCGAGCCGCAATTCGAGCGTTTTTCCCAGCCGCCGCGTTTCCCGGCGCCGGCGGAGAAGCTGTCGTTCGGGGCAGGATTCCGCAGGAGAAGGGAGGCGGCGGAATGAACTCCACCGCCTCCGTTCAGTCAGGCCGCGTCCTTGACCGACACGACAACCTCCTTGCCCAGCACCGACAGGGCGTCGGTAAGCGCGGCAAGCTTCGTGGGATGGTCAGGGTCAAGGATGCGTTGAGCCTCCGTGACCGCCTTACCAAGTCGTCTGGCGAATTCCGCCTTGCTGATGCCTGCGGCTTGGAAGGCCTCGACAACAGCGATCTTCAAAGCGTCGGACGCCTCGACCGGGATGTCCACCAGCTTACCGCCCTTCGCCTTTGGCGTGGGCAGCTTTTCGCCGTCCGCGAGATACCCACGAAGGGCCATGCCGAGAGCCTCGGCAGCGTTTCGACGTGCTTCTGCGTGATCAGCGCCGTGCGTGATGGCATCCGGAACGTCCGGAAAGGTCACCAGCAGACCGCCGTCTGGATCAACCGTGAGTTTGGCGGCGAAGACGTACTGCATGAACTAGTACTTCCTTTCCCGTTTCCCGTGCCTGGCGCGTCGGGATGGAAGGGGCGGTCAAAGCCCCAATTGCTTCTTGACGAGCCCGACGTAAGTCGGTGTGAGTTCGCCAGATTTAATGATCGTGCGCCGGGTACCGAATTTCACCCTGTAGTGGGATCCTTTGCCCCTGCCCGTCGTAACCTGGAAAGGGACACCACGTTCCCGGGCCAGTTTGCGAAGCTCCCGAAGGAGAGCTTCCCTCGTCATATCCCGCCTCCTGCCGATCATCCGATCGTGACACATTTTTGTGTCGACGACAAGCGACGTCAACATAAAGATGTGTTGACGCGCGGAGAACCCCAATGACCTGTCTGCCTGCCGGCACGGAGAAAAAACTCGGGCTCGTCATCGATCTCGACACATGCGTCGGATGCCAGGCCTGCGTGACCTCCTGCAAGGAGTGGAACAGCGGCGGCCACATGGCTCCGCTGACCGACATCGATCCCTATGGCGGCCATGCGGACGGCGTCTGGTTCAACCGCGTGCACAGCTACGAGCACACGACTGAGGCCGGCGGGCGGACGGTGCATTTCCCGCGCTCCTGCCTGCATTGCGAGACGCCGGCCTGCGTCACGGTCTGCCCCACGGGCGCATCCTACAAGCGCGCCGAGGACGGCATCGTGCTCGTCAATCCGGACACCTGCATCGGCTGCCAGCTCTGCGCCTGGGCCTGCCCCTACGGCGCGCGCGAGTACGACGACGACTCCGGCACGATGAAGAAGTGCACCCTCTGCATCGACCGGATCTACAACGTGAACCTCGCCGAGGAGGACCGCATCCCGGCCTGCGTCGCCGCCTGCCCGGCCCACGCCCGGCACTTCGGCGACATCGGCGACCCCGAGTCCGACGTGTCGAAGCTGGTGGCCGAGCGCGGCGGCTTCGACCTGATGCCGGAGACCGGCTACCGGCCGACCAACAAGTACCTGCCGCCCCGCCCGCGCAGGGAC
>JALYWP010000199.1 GCA_030852655.1 Pseudomonadota bacterium
GCGCGGCCGACATGACCCTCCTCGCGCACCGCCTCGAACAGCACGAAGAGGTTGAGGTCGATCCGACTCAGATTAATTTCATGCAGCATATCGGTGAAATCGTATCACTGGATACATATCCGGAAAAGCAGCATTCCTCGCCGCCTAACCCGAGGAATTCATCGATGACCAGACACCAGGAGATTTCAGGCGCCGAGAAGGGCGCCAAGCCGCGCCGGCGCGAACCGGCTGCGTCGTTCAGCCGTCGCGCGGCCTTGACCGCGGCACTTGCCTTGCCGCTCGCGGCGCGGGCCGCCGGGGACGAGAGCGACCTTCTGACCGGAGCGGCTGCCGGCCTGCCGGTGAAGCGTGCGCCACCCGATCTGGTGCGGCGCAGCCAGGAAGCGGTGCGCGCCTTCATCCGCGGCGATGTCGCCGCCTATCTCGGCTTCATCGACGTGGCCGACGACTTCACGCTGATGCAGCCTTTTGGCGGCGAGGTTTCGCGCGGCTTCAACCGCAATGCTGAATGGGCGGAGGCAATCGCCGACTATTTCAAGGATGGCGAGGCGGACGTCGAACTGGTCCAGTCTTACGCCTCCGGCGAGGAACAGGGCGACATTGCCGTGCTGGTGACAATCGAGCACCAGCACGGAAGGGTCGGTGGATTGCCCGACCAGCAATGGCCGCTGCGCGTCACGCTGGTCTTCCGGCGCGGCGAGAGCGACTGGGAACTGGTGCACCGGCACGCCGACCTAACGGTAAGCCGTATCACGCTCGAACAGGCTGCCGCGATGGCGCGGGGCGACTGGGCGGCCGCTGTCGTCAAATGAAGCGGGCGAAGGCGAGCCGGAGCCCGCCTCGTCACGATCGCCCGGAGAGCGCCTCGTTGAGGTTGTGCATGTCTTTTTCGTCCGGCGCGTTTTCGAGCCCGAGCGCCGGCACCAGCTCCCGCAAATGGTCGTGGTGCGAGCGCACGCCATATTCGAGGTCGGACAGATAAAAGCCGGCAAAGGACTGTGACAGCATGGACTCGTTCGACCAAACCGAAAGCTGCACGTCCTCCGCCATGGTATCGCGGTCGATGCGGTAGGCGAGGTAGCGCGCGGCCGCCTGCTCGCGGGTCTCGTCCCTGTAGCGGTAGATGGCGCCGCGCAGCAGCGTCTCGCCGGTCGACAGCGGGAACTCCTGGTAGAACTGCACGGTCTCCGGGGTCATCGCGATGACGTTGTTGGGAAACATGCCGTAATAAACCCAGGCCGTGCGCAGCTGTTCCGGCAGGCGCTCCGGCCGAGGTGCGATCCTGACGTAGTTCCTGACGCTCCAGCGGCGGCCGGCATGCGGATTGTAGGTGGCGAACGAGCGCGACACGCCGTTGACGAAGGGTTCGTCGTAATAGGTGGCGCCGTAAAGGTCCTGCAATGCAGGATGCGCCATGGCGACGTGATAGCCTTCATTGTCGACGTCGCGCACCGACTTCCAGTTGACCGGCGAGGTCTGGGTCCACATGCCCCAGGAAGGCACCATGTCGGCGGCGTCGTAATGCGCCATCTCAGCTTCGACCGGCCTCATGAGCTCGGCGACGGAAGGCTGCGGCCCCTTGTGGAATCGGATGAAGATGAAACCCATCCACACCTCCAGATCGAGCGGCATGAGGCCGAATTCCTGCTTGTCGAGGTCGGGGAAGGAACGCGGGCGGGCAGCACCCCTCAGCGTACCGTCGAGATTGTAAACCCAGCCGTGGAAGGGGCAGACGAGTGCATTCTTGCAATTGCCCTGGTTCTCGGCAACGACGCGAGACCCGCGATGCCGGCAGATATTGTGGAAGCCGCGCACGACGCCGTCCTTGCCGCGCACGATGAGCGCGCGCTCGCCGACCACGTCCATGGTCAAATAATCGCCGGCGTCGGGCACGTCGGAGATGTGTCCGGCGATCTGCCAGTGATTGCGGAAGACGTGCTCCTTCTCAAGCTCCAGAAGCGCGGGGCTATGATAGGCCCAGCCCGGCAGACCGCGCCTGTCCCAATCGTTGGGAATCTTCACGTTCCGAAGATGCGGGCTCATGAAAGTGCTCTACAGTTGTTGAATATTCATTCAATATAGGCACATTTATCTTTCATTTGCAATCGCTTACGGATTTTCAACGTTTTCCGCGCTGCAAGACCGATGGGCGCAAGACTGAAAGAGCCGCGTTTTCCGGGTGTTACCGGAAAGTCTCCGGCGGGGTTTCTTGCAGCGCGGCAGCGGTCCCTCGAAGACGCTCAGAACGCCTCGCGGAAATGCTGGTCCGAAAACAGCAGGCGATAGACCAGCGGGATATCGACATCGGGTTCGATTGGCCGCGAGCGCGCGACATAGGAATCGAAGATCGGCTTCATGCGCGCATAGAATGCCCGGTCGAGCACCGCGATGCCGTTCTCGCTGTCCTGGATGAAGCTGCGATTGTTGAGATTGACCGACGAGATCGAGACATAGCGCCGGTCGATCATCAATATTTTGGAATGGAGCACGACGTCCGGCGCCCGGAACTCGCGCATGGTGATACGGCCGGCGTATTTCTCGACAAAGAGTTCGTTGAGCGCGGTAAGGAACCGGCCGCCGAAATCGCCATCGAGATCGACGCGTGTGACCAGCGTGATCCTGACGCCGCGGTCGATCGCACGCCCGAATGCGTCGGCGAGCTTTTCAGTCAGGTTGAGGTAGGGATTGACGATCTCGATCGTCTCCGCGGCGGCGTCGATCAGTTCGACGTAATAGTCTTCCAGTGCTCTCCCGTCGGCATAGGGCACAGAGATGAAATGCTTGGCGGTTGCACCGGTCGGCGGCTTCGCGACTGGCTTTCCGGCGATCGAGAAGGGGCGCGCCAGATCGGTCTCGCCGTCGCCGTGCCACAACGTGGCGAGATGAGCGGCGAGCGTCTCGACGGCCTTCGGCTCGGCGATCTCGATGTCGAAGTCGCTCCAGTTGGAATAGTAGTTGAGCGACAGCCCGTTGGTCTCCTCATACTGGTGCAGTCCGGGGTAGCGCGACAGGTCGAGCGGCTCGTGGAACAGGAAACCGTCATGGATGTTGCGCCCGCCGACGATCGCGCGCGAGCGCCGCCTGTCGGCGGCCAGTGTCGCCAGCATCTTGACGTGATGGGTCTTGTAGAATTGCGACAGCTGCTCTCCGGTCGGCGCTCCGGCCGCCGGGCTCCAGGAGAATTCCTGGAGTTGGACGTTGGGATGGTCGGCGGCCAGTTTTCGTAGGAGTGCGCGGTCCTTCTCGCGCTCCAGTACGCTCGTGACGGTGATGCGCACCTTGGCGCCGCGCGACGCATGGAAGCGGATCAGCCGTTCCATGACGCGGCCGGAAAAGTCGGCCTTGTAGTCGAGATAGGAGAAATAGATCAGCCTGAGTTTCGGCGCGCGTGAAAGGTCTATCGGCGCTTCGGGGTCGCCGGCGTCGAAGAAGGCGTCCGGCAGCCGGCTGCCGGCCAGCGCTTCGACCTTGGCGTTGAAGCCGTCACGGGAATTGGGAAGCAGTTTCGGCGTGCCGATCGCCATCGGGCAGGTCTGGGACAGTTCGCGGCTGGCGTAGAAGACGCGTTCGAGCGGCGAGAGACGCTTCGGGTCCGGCGTCGGGCAACGCTGGTAGAGGCTGTCGAGGCGGGCAAGCTTCGGGTCGGCGACTTCCTCGCGCAGCAATGTCAGCCGGCGCCGCTTTCCTTTCGACCGGACGGAAAGGTCGCAGCGCTCAAGGTCAGGGCCGGGATAAAGGACAGACGTGTCGCCGGAAGTGTCGGCGCCGGCGAGGCTGAGATGGACGGTATCGCCGCTGCCGACGATACGTTTGCCGCGTCCGACTGCCATCTCTCCATCGCAGCGGCCGGCGATGGTAACGGGACCGCCGCCGATCTGCATCACATCGATCTTGATCTCACGCGCCTGAAGCCCCGAGAAGTGGAAGACGGCGGGGCTTCCCTCAAGGGCGTCGGCATTGATGAAAAGCGTCTGGCGCGAGAGTCGCCATGCCGCCGAGAAAGTTCCGGTCCTCGTACTGCGCGACAGCTTCAGCCGCGATCTGTCCGCCGCTTTCTCCAGTCCGCGATAGGCGGCCAGGAAATAGCGGTTGTGGATCGAATGGATGTCGCGGCCGAAGGGGCCGGTGCCGTTGGCGCGATCGGCCTCGCCGATCTTCTGTTTGGCGAGCTGCGCCAGGAAGCTGCCGACATAGTCGGCATTTTCCGCCCGGGCGCCGGGCAGGAGCGCGGTCTCAAGCGACTGCGTGCTGCAGCGCGTCTCGCCCGCAACGAGTTCGCAGGACGTGTCGAGGCCGGCGAGCGGCCCGGCGCAGGCTGCCAGCAGAAAGGCGGCGGACAGTGCCGGGACGCCGATGGCCGACCGGGCGATGGTCATTTCGCCGTGACCGCCGGCTCGGTTGCAGCGGGCAGGCCGAGCTCGCGCCGGTCGCGCGGACGCGGCGGCAGGAAACCCTCCGGAAATACCTTGCAGACACCGAGCGAGAAGGTGTTGACCAAAAGCGCCGCCTGCCGGCGCGTCTTTTTCGGCTCGCTGGTGTCGTCGCGTATCAGCGATGCCTCGTGCACCAGGATGCGGTCGCAGTCGCAGTGATTCCGGCGGTCGACATAACAGCTGTCGTGCCGGAAGCAGATTTCATCGAGCCGGCCGACCGGCCTTGCGGTCAAATCCCCCGTGCGGGTGCCGAGGCCGCAATAATTGCCGAAGACGAAGTTGGATGGCTTTGCCACGGCGTAGCGAAACGGCTTCGGCAGATCGCTCGCCGGCCTGTCGCCCCACGGGTTGCCGCAGGCGGCGAGCAGGATCGCCACGAGCGCGACGAACAGGGAGTGGAACAGCGATCGCATTTCCAAAGATGTATCCCGGCGAGAGGGCGGGCGCGGCCCGCAAGCACGCGTGCTTAGTATCCACGCGTGGCGGGCATGGGGCAACACGGCAGGTTTTTTGCGCGACGCCCGCGATCGGGCACAACCGCGCTCGGCGCTAGGCGAAGAGCCGCTTCTCCCGCTCGACGGCGCTGGTGATGAAGCCTGCCACCGCCTGGATGCGCCTTAGCGGCCGCACGCTTTCGTGATAAACGAGCCAGTAGGCGCGGCGGATCGGCTTTGCCGCGGCAACGGACACGAGGTCTGGCAGCGCGCGGGCGATGAAGGCGTGCAATATGCCGATCCCGGCGCCCGCCCGCACCGCCTCGACCTGGCCGAGAGCCGAGGAAATCGAGAAGCTGGCGTCCCAGTCCGGGCTGAATTCCTGCGCATAGGCGAGCGAGGGGCTGAAGACGAGGTCGGGCACGTAGCCGACGAGGCGATGGTTCTTCAGATCGGCCTGTATTGCCGGCAGGCCGTTTGCCTCGGCATAGGCGCGCGAGGCGTAGAGGCCGAGCGAATAGTCGACGAGCTTCTGCGCCACCAGCCTACCCTCCGACGGACGCTCGGTGGTGATCGCGATATCAGCCTCGCGCCGCGACAGCGAAAAGGAGCGCGGCACCGGGACGAGCTGGATTTTCAGGTCACGATGCTCTCTTGTCAGCGCGCCAAGGCGGGCCGCGAGGAAGGCAACTCCGAATCCATCCGGAGCGCCGATGCGCACCGTGCCGGAAATAGCCTCGTCGCCGCCGGCGAGTTCGGAGCGCGCTGCGATCATATCGGCCTCCATGCGCTCGGCAACGGCGAGGAGTTTTTCGCCTGAAGGCGTCAGCTCGCTGCCGGTGGTGAGCCGGCGAAACAGCTTCGCGCCGAGCGCGTCCTCGAGTGCCGCGACCCGGCGCGAGACGGTGGCGTGGTTGAGTTCCAGCCGCCGCGCCGCACCGAGTATCTGGCGCGCGCGGGCGACGGCGAGGAAGATTCTGACATCATCCCAGTTCATCGGGCGGGCAGTCCAGGGCGGAGGGCTCCGAAGGGACTCAAGCGTAAAGCGGTTATTTGCGATAAATGAAGCGCCGATCTTATCTGGTATTTATTTTACGCACAACGGTTGATTGCCCGCTCGCGTTGCCAAGACCCGCGCAAAGCGGGACAATGGCGGCAATCAACGAAACGCCCACCAGAACTAACCAGGGAGCGAGACATGATCGACTATGGCCATTTCATCGGCGGCAAGCGGGTCGCCGGCGCAAGCGGACGCAAGCAGGACGTGATGCAGCCGATGGACGGCACGGTGCGCGGCACGGTCGCGCTCGCCTCCGGAGCGGAGTTGCGCGCGGCGGTGGAGAACGCCCTGGCCGCACAGCCGGCATGGGCCGCGACCAACCCGCAGCGCCGCATGCGCGTCCTGATGAAGTTCATCGACCTCGTGCATCGCGACTATGAGGAACTCGCCGACATCCTCGCCCGCGAACACGGCAAGACGATCGCCGATGCGCGCGGCGACATCCAGCGCGGCCTCGAAGTGGTGGAAGTCTCGCTCGGCGCGCCGCACATGATGAAGGGCGAGTTCACCGACAATGCCGGAACCGGCATCGACACCTATTCGATGCGCCAGCCGCTCGGCGTGGTGGCCGGCATCACCCCGTTCAACTTCCCGGCGATGATCCCGTTATGGAAGATCGGCCCGGCGCTGGCCGCCGGCAACGCCTTCATCCTGAAGCCGTCCGAGCGCGACCCCGGCGTGCCGCTGCGGCTTGCCGAACTCTTCATCGAGGCCGGCCTGCCGGCAGGTGTCCTCAACGTCGTCAATGGCGACAAGGAAGTCGTTGACGCCATTCTCGACGATCCCGACATCAAGGCCATCGGTTTCGTCGGATCGACGCCGATCGCGCAGTACATCTATTCGCGCGGCTGCGCGAGCGGCAAGCGCGTACAGTGCTTCGGCGGCGCCAAGAACCACATGATCATCATGCCTGACGCCGACATGGACCAGACCGTCGACGCGCTGATCGGCGCCGGCTACGGCTCGGCCGGCGAGCGTTGCATGGCGATCTCGGTGGCGGTGCCGGTCGGCAACGACACCGCCAATCGCCTGATGGACAAGCTCATTCCGCGCGTCGAGAGCCTCAAGGTCGGTCCCTCGACCGACAGTTCCGCCGATTTCGGCCCGCTGGTGACCGCCCAGGCGCTGGAGCGCGTGAAGGGTTATGTGGACACCGGTGTCAAGGAAGGCGCGAAGCTGGTGGTCGACGGCCGCGGCTTCAAGATGCAGGGCTACGAGAACGGCTACTACATGGGCGGCTGCCTGTTCGACGAGGTGACGCCGGAAATGAAGATCTACAAGGAGGAGATTTTCGGGCCGGTGCTGTCGGTGGTGCGCGCGCCGAACTACGAATATGCGTTGAAAATCACCAACGACCACGAGATGGGCAATGGAGTCGCGATCTTCACGCGCGACGGCGACGCCGCGCGCGACTTCGCATCCCGTGTGCAGGTCGGCATGGTCGGCGTCAACGTGCCGATCCCGGTGCCGATCGCCTATTACACTTTCGGCGGCTGGAAGGCGTCCTCCTTCGGCGACCTGAACCAGCACGGGCCGGACGCGTTCCGCTTTTACACGAAGACCAAGACGGTCACCTCGCGCTGGCCGTCGGGCGTCAAGGACGGCGCCGAGTTCGTCATCCCGACGATGAACTGACGCCGACGATCTGATCGCCAACCCACCAGCGGCCCGGAGCGAAACTCCGGGCCGTTTTCCGTTGCATCACATTCGACACCGCCGCGATACGGATTCGTGATGGAACGGGCAAAGCCCGCATTTGCTTGATCTGCAACCGGTTGCCCCGCGCAGAGGTCGTATCTCGCTAGCGCAGGCTCCGGGCCCGAAACGTCGACAGGAGATGTCGAGATGAAACGCGAGATTGTGCTGATCCCGGCGCTGGTCGGCGGCCTGCTGGCGATGACGGCCACGCCCTCCCAGGCCAACAGCTTCTGTGCCGACCGCGCCGAGATGGTGAAGTCGCTGTCCGACAAGTTCGAGGAGAATCCTGCCGCGCTCGGCCAGATAAATGGCGAAGCGGTGATCGAGGTGTTCGTATCCGAAAAGGGAAGCTGGACGATCCTCGCCACCGGCACCGACGGCAAGAGCTGCGTGATTTCGGCCGGGAACGGCTTCGAGATCAATGTGGCGGCAATCGGCGAAGGGGCCTGACTACCTTCTCGCCGCCGCTTCGGCCTGCGCCCGCAGGAGGATCATGAGACGGTCGGCCTCGGCTGCCGCCCCCTCCTCGTCGCCTTCGAGGATCGAGCGGATCAGGGAGACGTGTTGCTCGGCCGATTCCGCCAGTCCGGTCTCGGCATTGTAACGATACCAGAAGCGGCGGCTGTGGCTCTGCAGCGGCGCGGCGACCCGCGCCGCGAACGGATTGTCGGCGGCAAACGCCAGCGCCTCGTCGAGCGCCTTGTCGGCCTCGAGGAAAGCCGTCACGTCCGCAGCCATGACCGCCTGGCGCATCGCCAGTGCCGAGGCGTGGAACCGGTCAGCCGCATTGCTCGTGACGAAGCGCGCCGCCGAGCGGGCCAACAGCAGTTCTAGGCTGCGCCGCGCATCGATCACCCTCGCCCAATCGCTCGGATGAAGCGGCGCTATCGCCAGGCCGGCGCGGGGCCGGATCTCGACCAGCCCTTCCCAGGCGAGCCGCTGGATGGCTTCCCGCACGGGGGTCCGGCCGAGCCCTAGGCGCTCGATCAGGGCGCCCTCCGTCACCACGCTCCCGGGCAGGAGGATGAGCGTGACGATCATCCTCTCCAGGGCGTGATAAGCCCGGATTGCCGCTGGCTCCTGAACTAATCCATTGGAATTCAAGCAAACTTCCTTGATATATTCTTGATATATCACGTTATCCGGGGAATTGACAACAAAGTGAACCACAAGATATATCTCTGATATATCAGACGGGGTTTGCCATGTTGGCGCAAAAGGCTTCTTCCCCTGGAAGGGGAGAAGGACAAACCGCCATCATCGGCGCGGGCATCATCGGCATCTGCGCAGCCGCTTATCTGGCCGAGGCCGGCCATGACGTAACGGTCTATGACCGCACCGGCATCTGCGAGGAGACGAGTTCCGGCAACGCGTCCGCCTTTGCCTTCTCCGACGTGCTGCCGCTCGCCCAAAAGGGCATGATGAAGAACCTGCCAGGCTGGCTCGCCGATCCGCTCGGCCCGCTCGCCATTCCGCCCTCCTACCTGCCGAGACTCGTACCCTGGCTTTGGCGGTTCTGGCGTGCCGGTGCGCCGCGACACCATGAGAGAAGCCTCGCTGCCCAAGGCAGCATGATGAAGCTTGCCGAGACCGAATGGATGGGGCTGCTCGATCGCTCCGGCACGAAAGGCATGCTGCGCGAGGACGGCTCGCTGGAGCTTTATGAAAGCGAGACGGAATTCCGCGCATCGCTTCCCGGCTGGGCGGCACGTGACCGTTTCGGCATAGAATACCACCATGTCGAGGGCGACGAGATGGCTGCCCTGCAGCCGGGCCTGTCGAGACGATTCGTAAAGGCCACCTTTGCGCCCGGCTGGAAGACGGTGGACGACCCCAAGCTTCTCGGCAAGGCGATCTGGGCCCATGCGGAGCGGCTGGGCGCGCGCTTCGTGCGTGCTGAAGTGAAGGCGATCGAGATGGTACCCGAAGGCGTGACCTTGCGCTTCGTCGATGGAAGCGTTGCGTCCGCCGCTAGCCTGCTGATCGCGGCCGGCGCCTGGTCGCACCGGCTTGCGGTCCAATTCGGCGACCGCATCCCGCTCGATACCGAGCGCGGTTACAACACCACGCTGCCGCCCGGCGCCTTCGACGTGAAGCGGCAGCTGATCTTTTCGAGCCACGGTTTTGTCGTCACACCGCTCTCGACCGGCCTGCGCGTCGGCGGCGCGGTGGAGTTCGGCGGGCTGGAGCGAGCGCCCAACTACGCGCGCTCGAAAGCGATGCTGGAGAAGGCTCGGTGTTTCCTGCCCGGATTGACGATGGAAGGTGGGCGCGAGTGGATGGGTTTCCGTCCCTCCCTGCCGGATTCCCTGCCAGCGATCGGCAGGTCGAAGTCGGCCGCCAACGTCTATTATGCCTTCGGCCACGGCCATCTCGGACTGACGCAGGCAGCCGGCACCGCCCGCTTGATCCGCGATCTGGTCTCGGGGCAGGCTCCGGCGATAGACGTTTCGCCTTTCAGCCCGCAGCGGTTTTGAAGTTTCGCCAACGATGCCACTCTACGAAACAACGCAAACGAACATCACTTCGGGGAAGTATCGCTGATGGCGCGCCACACCTTCACCTGTATCGACGGCCACACCTGCGGCAATCCGGTGCGACTGGTGGCCGGCGGTGGGCCGCTGCTCGAGGGCGCGTCGATGATGGAGCGCCGCGCACATTTTTTGGCCGAGTATGACTGGATCCGTACCGGGCTGATGTTCGAGCCGCGCGGCCACGACGTGATGTCGGGTTCCATCCTCTACCCGCCGACGCGAGAGGATTGCGACATCGCCATCTTGTTCATCGAGACGTCCGGCTGCCTGCCCATGTGCGGCCACGGCACGATCGGCACGGTGACGATGGCGATCGAGAACGGGCTGGTGAGGCCGAGGACGCCGGGCGTGCTGCGCCTCGACACGCCCGCCGGCCTGGTCGTCGCCGAATATCGGCAGGAGGGCGAATATGTCGAGGAGGTGCGCATCACCAACGTGCCCTCCTTCCTCTACGCCGAAGGACTGACCGTCGAGTGTCCCGACCTTGGCGAACTGAAGGTCGACGTCGCCTATGGCGGCAATTTCTACGCCATAGTCGACCGCCAAGAGAATTTTCGCGACATTGCCGATCATACCGCCGGCCAGCTCATCTCCTGGAGCCCCGTCGTGCGCCAGCGGCTGAACGAGAAATACTCGTTCGAGCATCCGGAAAACCCCGGCATCAACCGGCTGAGCCACATGCTGTGGACCGGTCAGCCGGTGCATCCCGAGGCGGATGCCAGGAACGCCGTCTTCTACGGCGACAAGGCGATCGACCGCAGCCCCTGCGGCACCGGCACCTCGGCGCGCATGGCGCAGCTTCACGCAAAGGGCAGGCTGAAGGCCGGCGACGGCTTCGTACACGAATCGATCATCGGCTCGCTGTTCAAGGGCCGTGTTGAGAAGGAGACGAGTGTCGCCGGCAAGCCGGCCATCGTTCCCTCGATCGGCGGCTGGGCGCGGCAGACCGGCCTCAACACCATCTTCATCGACGACCGTGACCCCTTCGCGCATGGCTTCGTCGTTAGATGAAAAATACGGCGGGCGAGGCTCGTCCAGGCTATCCGACGACCCTGCGCACACGCAACATATTGCCGCTTCCTCCACATTCCGCCGCACGATTATCGATTTTCCGGCTTGCCTAGGGCCGATTCGTCAAAGACATTGCGTTGTGCCAATGATAGCTTCCGCGATGGTCCAGGGGTAATTCCGGGAAAACCGTGCAACGACGAGGTATGCCGCAACGGCATGCTGCATCGCGAAAAATTGACGTTGCAATCCGGGCTCGACGCTTTAGGACTAGGGGAAAGCAAGAAAAGGAATGCGTCCTTCGGGCGACATTCGCGGGGAGCAGCGTACACATGGAATATTTTGTCCAGCAGCTTGTAAATGGGCTGACGCTGGGATCGATCTATGGGCTGATCGCGATCGGCTATACGATGGTCTACGGCATCATCGGAATGATCAACTTCGCCCATGGCGACATCTTCATGATCGGCGCCTTCATCGCGCTCATCGTCTACCTCTTCCTGGTCAGTGTCTTCCTCTCGATCAATGTCGTCCTCTTCCTGCTGATCATGATGATCGTGGCGATGCTGATGACCAGCCTCTGGAACTGGGCGATCGAGAAGGTTGCTTACCGCCCGTTGCGCGGCTCCTTCCGGCTGGCGCCACTGATCACCGCGATCGGCATGTCGATCGCGCTGTCGAACTTCGTGCAGGTGACGCAGGGCCCGCGCAACAAGCCTATCCCGCCGATGATCTCGACCGTTTATAACATCTACGGCATCTCGATCTCCGCCAAGCAGATCGTCATCGTCCTGGTGACCGCCGTCCTGCTCACGATCTTCTGGTACGTGGTCAACAGGACGTCGCTGGGACGCGCGCAGAGAGCCTGCGAGCAGGACCGCAAGATGGCGGCGCTGCTGGGCATCAACGTCGACCGCACCATCTCGATCACCTTCATCATGGGCGCCGCGCTCGCCGCCGTCGCCGGCACGCTCTACCTCATGTATTACGGCGTCGTGGTCTTCTCGGACGGCTTCGTTCCTGGTGTGAAGGCCTTCACCGCGGCCGTTCTCGGCGGCATCGGCTCGATCCCCGGCGCCGTGCTCGGCGGCCTGTTGATCGGCTTCATCGAAGGTATGTGGTCCGCCTATTTCTCCATCGACTACAAGGATGTCGCCGCCTTCTCGATCCTGGCCATCGTGCTGATCTTCCTGCCTTCCGGTATCCTCGGCCGGCCAGAAGTCGAAAAGGTCTGAGCGAATGACGGCGATATCCCCGGACCGCGCTGCAAGCACGACACCCTTCCAGCGAGCGATACGCGAGGCGCTTTATGCCGGCGCCATCGCCTTCGGCCTCTTCTTTCTGCTGATCGGCGTGAAGACCGACCAGAATATCCGCAACGAACTGATCCTCGTAACGCGCTGGGGCCTGCTCGCCGTCGTTATCGCGCTGGTCATGGCCGGGCGCTTCCTGGCGGTCGCCTACCTGCTGCCCTGGCTCGACGCCCGCAAGGCGGCGAAGGCCAAGGCGCCGCCGGTGGTGACTACCGAGAAGTCGCTGTTCTGGAAGCACTGGACCAAGATCGCGCTCGGCGCGCTGCTCCTCTATCCCGTCGTCATCGTGCTTCTGGTCGGCTTCCAAGGCTCGCTGAAATGGGTCGACAATTTCGGCATCCAGATACTTATCTACGTGATGCTGGCCTGGGGCCTGAACATCGTCGTCGGACTGGCCGGCCTGCTCGATCTCGGCTATGTAGCCTTCTATGCCGTCGGCGCCTATTGCTATGCGTTGCTCGGCAGCCATTTCGGCTGGTCGTTCTGGATATTGCTGCCGGCCGCAGGCGCGATGGCCGCTTTCTGGGGTGTCATTCTCGGCTTCCCGGTGCTGCGCCTGAGGGGCGACTATCTCGCCATCGTGACGCTGGCCTTCGGCGAGATCATCCGTCTGGTGCTGATCAACTGGCGCGAAGTGACCAACGGCACGGCCGGCGTTTCCGGCATTCCGAAAGTGACGTTTTTCGGGCTCTTCGACTTCGACGTCACCTCGCCCTACTACATCGCTAAGGTCTTTGACATCGCCCAGTCGGGCGCCTACTACAAGATATTCCTCTACTATCTTGCCCTGGCGCTGGCGATGCTGACTGCCTTCGTCACCATCCGGCTCCGGCGCCTGCCAGTCGGCCGCGCCTGGGAAGCCCTGCGTGAGGACGAGATCGCCTGCCGCTCGCTCGGCATCAACACCACCAACACCAAGCTCACGGCCTTCGCCATAGGCGCCATGTTCGGCGGCTTCGCCGGGGCCTTCTTCGCCGCCCGCCAGGGTTTCGTGAGCCCCGAATCCTTCATCTTCCTGGAATCGGCGATCATCCTCGCCATCGTCGTGCTTGGCGGCATGGGGTCGCTGACCGGCATCGCCATCGCCGCGATCGTGATGATCGGCGGCACCGAGATCCTGCGCGAACTGCATTTCCTCAAGGTCGTGTTCGGCCCCGGCTTCACACCGGAACTCTACCGCATGCTGCTGTTCGGCTCCGCCATGGTCATCGTCATGATCTGGAAGCCACGCGGTTTCGTCGCCAGCCGCGAGCCGACAGCCTTCCTGCATGAGCGCAAGGCCGTATCCGCGTCCTTCACCAAGGAGGGACACGGCTGATGAACGCAACTCCCGCCATGAACCTGCCGGTCCTCAAGGTCGAGCACCTGTCGATGAAGTTCGGCGGCCTTGTCGCAATCGGCGACCTGTCCTTCGAGGCGCAGCGCGGCGAAATCACCGCGCTGATCGGCCCGAACGGCGCCGGCAAGACGACCGTCTTCAACTGCATCACCGGCTTCTACAAGCCGTCCGAGGGCATGATCACGATGACCGGCCGCGACGGCAGCCAGTTCCTGCTGGAACGCCTGCCCGACTACCAGATTCCGGCCAAGGCGAAGGTGGCGCGCACTTTCCAGAACATCCGGCTGTTCTCCGGCATGACGCTGCTCGAGAACCTGCTCGTCGCCCAGCACAACAGGCTGATGCAGGCGTCCGGCTTCACCGTGCTCGGCCTGTTCGGCGTCGGCAGCTACCACAAGGCTTCGGCCGAATCGATAGAGGTGGCGAAGCATTGGCTGGAAAAGGCCGAGCTGATCGATCGCGCCGACGATCCGGCGGGCGACCTGCCCTATGGCGCGCAGCGCCGGCTGGAGATCGCGCGCGCCATGTGCACTGGGCCGGAATTGCTCTGCCTCGACGAACCGGCGGCCGGCCTCAACCCGAAGGAATCGCTGGCGCTGAACACGCTGCTCAACGACATCAAGGCGACGGGCACCTCGATCCTGCTGATCGAGCACGACATGTCGGTGGTGATGCAGATATCCGACCATGTCGTGGTGCTGGAGTACGGTCGCAAGATATCCGACGGCGACCCGGCCTCGGTGAGGAGCGACCCGCGCGTGATCGCCGCCTATCTCGGCGTCGAGGATGCCGAGGTCACGGAAGTGCTTGCGGAAGTCGGCGACGAGCAGGTCATCGAGGAACTGGATGCCGAACCCGACCGGGCGCACGGACCTTCCGATTCTGCCTCGATGATGGCCGGACCGGTCTCCGACACGATCGGTCACAGCGACGATGACGGCGAGACCGTCAAGGTTTCGCCGGGCGCCTCGAAGGCCGAGCAGTACGACCATCGCCACGGAACCGGCGTTTCCAACGCGCTCGCGGCGCCGAAGGACGGCACGCCCGACAAGCTCACTCTGATCAAGGGCATCGGGCCGGTGAACGAGAGAAAGCTCAACGAGCACGGCATCTTCCATTTCGAGCAGATCGCGGCCTGGACGGAGGCCGACGTCAAGGCAGCCGAAGCCTATCTGGAATTCGACGGGCGCATCGCGCGCGAGGACTGGATCGGCCAGGCCAAGGCGCTGGCGGCAAAGAGCGGAGGGGCTCACTGATGGCCGGCAAACCCCTGCTCCAGGTCGAAGGCGTCGAGACCTATTACGGCAACATCCGCGCGCTGAACGGCGTCTCCGTCACCGTCAACGAGGGCGAGATCGTTGCGCTGATCGGCGCCAACGGCGCCGGAAAGTCGACGCTGATGATGACGATCTTCGGCACGCCGCGCGCCCGGAACGGCGTCATCAACTTCGCCGGCGCCGACATCACCAACCTGCCGACACACGAGATCGCGCGCATGCGCATCGCGCAGTCGCCTGAGGGACGACGCATCTTTCCGCGCATGACGGTGATGGAAAACCTGCAGATGGGCGCCAGCCTCGACAACCTCCAATATTACGACGAGGACGTCGAGAAGGTGTTCCATCTTTTCCCGCGGCTGAAGGAACGCATCAACCAGCGCGGAGGCACGCTTTCGGGCGGCGAGCAGCAGATGCTGTCGATCGGCCGTGCCCTGATGGCGCGCCCCAAGCTGCTGTTGCTCGACGAGCCGTCACTGGGGCTGGCGCCGCTGATCGTCAAGCAGATTTTCGATGCGGTGCGCGAACTAAACCGCAGCCAGGGCCTGACCGTGTTCCTGGTCGAGCAGAATGCCTTCGGCGCCCTCAAGCTCGCGACGCGCGGTTACGTCATGGTCAACGGCAAGGTCACGATGAGCGGCACCGGCCAGGAGTTGCTGGCCGATCCGGAGGTGCGCGCCGCCTATCTCGAAGGCGGGCGGCACTAGGAGGGATACATGCAGGGCATTCTCTACGAAGAGCCTTCGATCTGGCAGTTTCTGTTCATCACCTGCCTGCTCGGTGGCGGGGCGGCTTGGATGACGGGGCGCGCCTGCGCACAGACCTGGCGGCCGATCTCGTCGCTGGTCGTGTTCCTTCTGCTTCTCGGCATCGCCGTGCGCTTCATCCACCATGCGCTGTTCGACGGCACGATGTTCACCGCCCAGTATTACATCGTCGACACGATCTTCCTGCTCATCATCGGTCTCCTTGGATACCAGTACACACGCACCGGTCAGATGGTGACTCAGTATAGCTGGCTCTATGAGAGAACATCCCTGCTGAGCTGGAAGCCCAAAAGCGGAGCCTGATCATTAACGCGATGTAACGCCAGGCCATCGTGAATCGGCGTGACAAGCGCCGGAAAATGAGCAAAGTACCCTTTCTGCGATAGGGTGGGCATCGCTGAAAGTTCATCCTCGCCCACTCGGTTTAATGGGAGTCTTCAATGAGAAAATCATTCTTGTCCGCCGTCGCGCTGACATCTCTGCTCGCCTTCAGCGGCAGCGCCTGGGCTGACCTTCTGGTCGGCGTCGGCGGTCCGGTCACCGGCCCGAACGCCGCCTTCGGCGCACAGCTCCAGAAGGGCGCCGAACAGGCGGTGGCCGACATCAATGCGGCCGGCGGCGTCAATGGCGAGCAGATTTCGCTGAGCATCGGCGACGACGTCTCCGATCCGAAGCAGGGCATCTCGGTCGCCAACAAGTTCGTCGCCGACGGGGTCAAGTTCGTGGTCGGCCACTTCAACTCCGGCGTTTCGATCCCCGCCTCCGAAGTCTATGCGGAGAACGGCATCCTTGCCATCACGCCGGCCGCGACCAACCCGGTCTACACCGAGCGCGGCCTGTGGAACACGTTCCGCGTCTGCGGTCGTGACGACCAGCAGGGTCAGGTTGCCGGCGCCTATATCGCCGAGAACTTCAAGGACGCCAAGGTGGCGGTGATCCACGACAAGACTCCTTACGGCCAGGGCCTTGCCGACGAGACCAAGAAGGCGCTGAACGCCGCCGGCATCACCGAGGCTCTCTATGAGGGCGTCAATGTCGGCGACAAGGACTTCTCCGCACTGATCGCCAAGATGAAGGACGCCGGCGTAACCCTGATCTACTGGGGCGGCCTGCACACGGAAGCCGGTCTGATCATCCGCCAGTCGGCCGACCAGGGCTTGAAGGCTCCGCTGTTCTCGGGCGACGGCATCGTGTCGAACGAACTCGCCTCGATCGCCGGCGACGCCGTTGCCGGCACGCTGAATACCTTCGGCCCGGATCCGCGTAACAACCCGGCCGCCAAGGAAGTGGTTGAGCGGTTCCGCGCTGCCGGCTTCGAGCCGGAAGCCTACACGCTCTACGCCTATGCGGCGACGCAGATCCTCGCTCAGGCGGCGACTGCAGCCGGTTCGAACGACCCGCAGGAAGTCGCCAAGGCGATCAAGGAAAAGGGCCCGTTCAAGACCGTTCTCGGCGAGCTTTCCTTCAACGAGAAGGGCGACCGCACCGACGCCGACTACGTCGTCTACGAATGGCGCAAGGGCGACGACGGCAAGTTCAACTACTTCCAGCTCTGATCCCTTCGGACATTGCACGCGAAACGCCCGGCCTTGTGCCGGGCGTTTTTGCTTTTTTCGGGCAGTTCCAACGGTCAAGGGGCGCTGCGACAAATCGGTTTGCACTGCAGCATTTTCCCGCTAATCATGAGGCGGCTCACCTTCCTGCCTGCCCGGAGCGCATTTTTTGCCCATTTCCAAGATACTCGTCGCCAACCGTTCCGAAATCGCCATCCGGGTCTTTCGCGCCGCCACCGAGCTTGGCCTCTCCACGGTCGCCATCTGGGCCGAGGAAGACAAATATTCGTTGCATCGCTTCAAGGCCGACGAGAGCTACCAGGTCGGTCGCGGGCCGCATCTCGACAAGGATATGGGCCCGATCGAAAGCTATCTGTCGATCGAGGAAGTGATCCGGGTGGCAAGGCTGTCGGGCGCCGATGCGATCCACCCCGGTTACGGCCTCCTGTCGGAAAGCCCGGAATTCGCCGAAGCCTGTGCGACCGCAGGCATCACCTTCATCGGGCCGAGCCCGGATACGATGCGCAGGCTCGGCAACAAGGTCGCCGCGCGCAACCTTGCCATCGAGGTCGGCGTACCGGTCATCCCGGCCACCGCTCCGCTGCCTGACGACATGGAGGCGGTGAAGGGCCTCGCGGCGGAAGTCGGTTATCCGGTCATGCTGAAGGCCTCGTGGGGCGGGGGCGGGCGCGGCATGCGCGTCATCCGCAGCGAGGCCGACCTCGCGCGCGAGGTTGTCGAAGGCAAGCGCGAGGCCAAGGCCGCCTTCGGCAAGGATGAGGTCTATCTCGAAAAGCTGATCGAACGCGCCCGCCATGTCGAGGTGCAGATTCTCGGCGACCGCCACGGCAACGCGGTGCATCTCTTCGAGCGGGACTGCTCGATCCAGCGCCGCAACCAGAAGGTCGTGGAGCGCGCGCCTGCCCCCTATCTCACCGATGCGCTGCGGCAGGAGTTGTGCGGCTATGCGCTGAAGCTCGCGCGCGAGACAGACTATGTCGGCGCCGGTACGGTCGAGTTCCTGCAGGACGCCGACACCGGGAAATTCTACTTCATCGAGGTCAATCCGCGCATCCAGGTCGAGCACACGGTGACCGAGGAAGTCACCGGCATCGACATCGTCAAGGCACAGATCCACATTCTCGACGGCTACGCCATTGGCACGCCGGAGTCGGGCGTGCCAGCGCAAGAGGACATAAGACTGAACGGCCACGCGCTGCAGTGCCGCATCACCACCGAAGACCCCGAGCAGAACTTCATCCCGGATTATGGCCGCATCATCGCCTATCGCGGCGCCACCGGCTTCGGCATCAGGCTCGACGGGGGTACCGCCTATTCGGGCGCGGTGATCACGCGCTTCTACGATCCGCTGCTGGAGAAGGTGACCGCCTGGGCGCCGACGCCGCTGGAGGCGATCCATCGCATGAACCGGGCGTTGCGCGAGTTCCGCATCCGCGGCGTGGCGACCAACCTCACCTTCCTCGAGGCGATCATCAACCATCCGTCCTTCCGCGACAACAGCTACACGACGCGCTTCATCGACACGACGCCGGAACTGTTCGCGCAGGTGAAGCGCCAGGATCGCGCCACCAAGCTGTTGAACTATCTCGCCGATGTCTCGGTCAACGGCCACCCGGAGACGCGCGGCCGGCCGGCGCCCGGTTCGGATGTCGCCGAGCCGATCGTGCCCTATCTCAACGGCGCCCTCCCGGCCGGCTCGAAGCAGCGCTTCGACGAACTCGGCCCGGAAAAATTCGCCGCCTGGATGCGCGCTGAAAAACAGGTGCTCGTCACCGACACGACGATGCGCGACGCCCACCAGTCGCTGCTCGCCACCCGTGTGCGAACCTACGACATCGCCCGCATTGCCGGAACCTATGCGCGCGCGCTGCCGGAATTGCTGTCGCTCGAATGCTGGGGCGGCGCGACCTTCGACGTCGCCATGCGCTTCCTCACCGAGGACCCGTGGGAGCGGCTTTCGCTGGTGCGCGAGGCCGCGCCCAACCTGCTGCTGCAGATGCTGTTTCGCGGCGCCAACGGCGTCGGCTACACCAACTACCCGGACAATGTCGTGCGCCACTTCGTCAAGCAGGCGGCGGCCGGCGGGGTCGATCTTTTCCGCGTGTTCGATTGCCTGAACTGGGTCGAGAACATGCGTGTCTCGATGGATGCAATCCTCGCCGAGGGCAAGCTCTGCGAGGCGGCGATGTGCTACACGGGCGACCTGCTCGACCCACAGCGCGCCAAATACGACCTGAAATATTATGTCGGGCTGGCCGAGGACCTCGAGAAGGCCGGCGCCCACATCATCTGCGTCAAGGACATGGGAGGACTGTTGAAGCCTGCCGCCGCGCGCGCGCTGTTCAAGGCACTGCGCGAGGAGACCGATCTGCCGATCCATTTCCACACGCACGACACGTCCGGCCTTGGCGCGGCGACCGTGCTGGCGGCGGTCGAAGCCGGCGTCGATGCGGTCGATGCGGCGATGGACAGTTTTTCCGGCAACACCTCGCAACCATGCCTTGGATCGCTCGTCGAAGCCCTGAAAGGCAGCGAGCGCGATCCCGGGCTCGATCCGGGATCGATCCGCAGGATTTCCTTCTACTGGGAAGCGGTGCGCAACCAGTACGCCGCCTTCGAAAGCGACCTCAGGGGTCCGGCATCGGAAGTCTATCTGCACGAGATGCCGGGGGGTCAGTTCACGAACCTCAAGGAACAGGCGCGCTCGCTCGGGCTGGAGACGCGCTGGCACGAGGTTGCGCAGGCATATCACGACGTCAACCTGATGTTCGGCGACATCGTCAAGGTGACGCCGTCTTCCAAGGTGGTCGGCGACATGGCGCTGATGATGGTCAGCCAGGATCTGACGGTGGCCGATGTCGAGAATCCGGCGAGGGACATCGCCTTCCCGGACTCGGTCGTGTCGATGCTGCGCGGCGACCTCGGCCAATCGCCCGGCGGCTGGCCGGAAAAACTGCAGAGAAAGGCGTTGAAAGGCGAGGCGCCGATTACGGTCAGGCCGGGTTCCCTGCTTGAGGCGGCCGACCTTGAGGCGGGCCGCAAGGAGATCGAGGAGAAGCTCGGCCGGCCGGTCTCGGAGTATGAATTTGCTTCCTGGCTGATGTATCCAAAGGTGTTTTCCGACTTTGCCGCCGTGCAGGATGTTTACGGCCCTGTCAGCGTGCTGCCGACGCCAACCTATTTCTACGGCATGCAGGTCGAGGACGAGATTTTCGTCGACATCGAGAAGGGCAAAACGTTGGTGGTCCGCTGCCTGGGCATCGGCGATGTCGACGACAAGGGCATGGTGACGGTGTTCTTCGAGCTCAACGGCCAGCCGCGCCGCATAAAGGTGCCCGACCGCATGCGCGGCGCGTCGGCCGGCGCGGTCCGCCGCAAGGCTGAGGCCGGCAATGAAAGCCAGGTCGGCGCGCCTATGCCGGGCGTCGTCTCGACGGTTGCCGTAGCGGCCGGGCAGGCGGTGAAAGCGGGCGACGTGCTGCTGTCCATCGAGGCCATGAAGATGGAGACGGCGTTGCACGCCGAGGGCGACGGCACGGTAAGCGAAGTGCTGGTCAAGGCCGGCGACCAGATCGACGCCAAGGATCTGCTGGTGGTGTTCGGGTAGCGCGTTTCCCTCTTTCCGGGGGCGGCGGAAAGCCGCGTCCTTGGTCCAACGTTTCACGCGGCCTTTCGGTTGACTAGTTGCTCAATCGATTTAGGTTCCCGCGCTTCCGACCCATTGGATGCATGCGGCCGTGGACAGTTCCAACCCGATGACAACTGCCATTCGCGGCCGCTGGGCGGTCGCCGCGATCTTCTTCATGAACGGCTTCGTCCTGGGAAGCTGGGCGCCGCAGATCCCGGTGCTGCTGGTCCGGCTTCAGATCACCGAGTTCACGCTCGGCCTGCTGCTGCTGCTGTTCGGCGCAGGCGCGGTCACCGCCATGATATGGGCCGGCCATCTGATCCCCAAACACGGATCGAAGACGGCAACGACGCTGTTTGCGATTTCCTGCTGCTTCGGCCTGCTGCTGGTCGCTCTGGCGCCCGGCGTCGCGACCGCGGCTGTGGCGATGTTCATATTCGGCGGCACTTTCGGCGCGACGGACGTGTCGATGAATGCCAACGCGGTAACGGCGGAGAAGCGGCTCGGCCGCCCGATCATGTCGTCTTCGCATGGCTTCTGGAGCCTCGGCGGCTTCGTCGGCGGCGGCACCGGCGGCCTGATGATCCAGAATTGGGGACATCTGCCGCATGCGGTGATCGTAACGATTGCTGCGGCGATCATCACCGCGCTGGCAATCCGGCATCTGGTCGCGGACCTGCCAATCGCCGAGCAGCACAGGAAGTTTTCGCTGCCGCGCCGCCCGGGAATCTACATCGTCGGCGTGATGGCGCTTCTGTGCATGAATTCAGAGGGTGCGGTGCTCGACTGGGGCGCGCTCTATCTCAACCAGGAACTCGGCAGTGACATCGCCACCGCCGGCTTCGCCTTCGGCGCCTTCGCCGGCGCCATGGCGTTGATGCGCTTCATGGGTGACGGCGTACGCAACAGGTTCGGCGCCGTGGTCACGTTCCGCATCTCATGCCTCGTCGCGGCTGCCGGCATTCTGGTCGCCGGGCTGGCGCCGTGGCCATGGCTGGCGATCGGCGCATTCGCTATCGCCGGCCTCGGCATCGCCAACACGATCCCGATCCTTTTTTCGGCGGCCGGCAATCAGCCCGACACGAGCCCCGGCGCCGGGGTCAGCGTCGTCACGACAATGGGCTATTCGGGCATACTGGTGGCGCCCTCGCTGATCGGCTTCGTCGGCGAGCGGACCGGCTTCAGCCCGATCTACATCGCGATCGCAATCCTTCTGATGCTGGTGTTCTTGGGGTCCAGCATCACCAGGACAGCCGATTTCTCGCCGGACAGCAGCGATCCTATCCTGCCCATCTAAGGCGGGGGTCTTTTCAGATACGGCCCATCAGCACCAATATGAGCAGGATGACGAGGATGACGCCGACGATGCCGGACGGCCCGTAGCCCCAGCCCCGCGAATGAGGCCATGCCGGGATGGCGCCGAGCAGGATCAGGATGAGAATGATGATCAGGATAGTCGTCAAGGTCATTGCAGTCCCTCGCTCGGTGTTGCGTCGGCACAACAATGCGCGAGGTCTGCGGCTTGTTCCCAAGCCACCCACTTTCAAGCCGGCGAATTATTGAAGGCTAACCCGCCGGGCCTCGGCAGGACAGGCCTCCGCAAACCCTATTCCGCCGCCTTCGGATAGGCGATGGCAGCTTGGCCGGACGGTTCGCCGTCCACGACGGCGCCAGGTGGCTTGCCCTGCCCGCGGCGGAACAGGCGCCGGAAGAAGGCGTAGAAGCGGCTGTCCTTCCCACGCGTGAAAACCATCAGCATGGACGGGGTGACGATCAGAGTCAGCTCGGTCGCGAAGGCCAGGCCGAATACGATGGCCGAAGAAAGCGCGATCCACCACTGGGTGGATGGTGCGTTGATGGTCAGT
>JALYWP010000210.1 GCA_030852655.1 Pseudomonadota bacterium
TTGAGCGTGAGAAATTCGCGTTTGTTCCGGCGCTCCGCTATGGCGTCGTGGAAAGCAGTGGCGACCTCGGAGCCGAGGAGGCCATTCAGCTTCGATATGTCTCCATTGGCGTAGGCATTGACGACGAGTTCGTAGGCTTTGGACGCACCGGAAAGAAAGGCGCCTTTTTCGAAATGTTCGTCCGCCGCGCGGATCCTTTTCAGCGGTTCGTCCCGAGCTTCGGTCGACGATGCAGACGCGCCATCATCGCTGGCTGCGGGCGGCGCAATCCGCCGCAATGCCGCTCGGGATAGTGCTCCATCCGGAACCACGGTCTTGTCGCCGCCAGCCTCTTCGTGTCCCTCCGATGGCGGGGGCGGCAGCCACAGGCGAAGCATGATCACGTAGTAAACGGAAATCAGGACGTAGGAAATATAAACATTGAAATCGACGGTTTCGGCCATGTCGGTGAACTCCTTTTCAAGCGCCTCTCCGGACCGCAGTCCGCTACCGGATACGAGGCAGCGATTCGAACTGATGGAAAGGCACCGGTGAAGGCAGCGTCCATTCGAGCGTGACCGCTCCTTCGCCCCACGGGTTGGCGCCTGCTACACGCTTGCGGTGAAAGGCCTCGGCGATGGCGATGAAGAAGACGATCAACCCGGCCGTGGAAATATAGGAGCCGATCGAGGAGACGAAGTTCCAGCCCGCGAAGGCGTCGGGATAGTCGGCATAGCGACGTGGCATGCCGGCGAGACCCAGGAAATGCTGGGGGAAGAAGACGAGGTTCACGCCGACGAACATCAGCCAGAAATGCAGCTTGCCGAGCGTTTCGCTCATCATGTAGCCGGTCATCTTGGGGAACCAGTAGTAGAAGCCGGCGAAGATGGCGAAGGCAGCACCGAGCGACAGCACGTAGTGGAAGTGCGCGACGACGTAATAGGTGTCGTGCAGCAGGCGATCGAGGCCGGCATTGGCGAGCGCGACGCCAGTCACGCCGCCGATGGTGAAAAGGAGCACGAAGCCGGTTGCCCACAGCATCGGGGTCTTGAAACTGATCGAACCGCCCCACATGGTCGCCAGCCATGAAAACACCTTCACGCCGGTGGGAACGGCGATGACCATCGAGGCGAAGGCGAAATAGCGCTGCGTATCGACCGACAAGCCCGCGGTGAACATATGGTGCGCCCAGACGACGAAGCCGATCGCACCGATCGCCACCATCGCGTAGGCCATGCCCAGATAACCGAAGATCGGTTTCCTGGAGAAGGTCGAGATGACATGGCTGACGATGCCGAATCCCGGCAGGATCATGATGTAGACTTCGGGGTGGCCGAAGAACCAGAACAGATGCTGGTAGAGGACCGGGTCGCCGCCGCCGGCAGGCGCGAAGAAGCTCGTCCCGAAATTGCGATCGGTCAAAAGCATGGTGATAGCGCCGGCCAGGACGGGCAGGGCAAGCAGAAGCATGAAGGCGGTGACCAGCATCGACCAGGCGAATAGCGGCATCTTGTGCAGCGTCATGCCGGGTGCGCGCATGTTGAAGATGGTGGTGATGAAGTTGATCGCGCCGAGGATCGAGGACGCGCCCGAGAGATGGATGGAAAGGATCACGAGGTCGACGGCCGGGCCGGGCTGCCCTTCGGTCGAATAGGGCGGATAGAGCGTCCAGCCGCCGCCATGGCCGGTGCCACCCGGCGCGCCGGGCACGAACATCGACGCAAGAAACAGGAGCAGTGAGGCGACCAGCAGCCAGAAGGAGACATTGTTCATGCGCGGGAAGGCCATGTCCGGCGCGCCGATCATGATCGGTATGAACCAGTTGCCGAAGCCGCCGATCAGCGCCGGCATGATGACGAAGAAGATCATGACCAGCCCATGCGCGCTGACCACGACGTTGTAGGCGTCCGGGTTGACGAAGAATTGCAGGCCGGGCTCCTGCAATTCCATCCGCAGGGCCACCGAAAGACCGGTTCCCAGAATTCCGCAAAGGATCGAGAACAGAAGGTAGAGTGTGCCGATGTCCTTGTGGTTGGTCGAAAAGAGCCAGCGAGCGACAAACCGCGGCTTGTGATCGGCTTCTACCGTTGTGACGTCCTGCATCTCAAACCTGCCTTTCGTCTCTGGCAGGCTGGCGGTTCGGAAGGGGACGGCGTGGAGTCGTCGCTGTTGGGGAACCAGGCCTTGCCTGCGCGTTGCGTGTCAGTCCGTCAGGATCACATCCATCGGAATATCGTGAGGCTGGGGGTGAATGGTGGGTAGCCGGCTTTCGGCATAACCGACACCAATGATCAGGGGCTTCCTGGGCATCGCGGCCAGCGTCCTGTCGAAGAAGCCGCCGCCATAGCCCAGTCGGAAATAATCGTCGTCGAATCCGACCACCGGGGCGATGACGATATCCGGCTGCACCGCCGGTCCGCGACCTGGAACGAGGATGTTCCCCGCGCCGCGTTCGAGCGGATCGCCTGGAGACCAGATACGGAATTCCAGCGACCAGTCCTTGCGGATCACGACTGGCAGGGCGATGCGTCCGCCACGCTCGATCGCCCGTATTCCCCAGTTGCGCAGATCGGGCTCGCCGCGGAACGGCCAGTAGCTGCCCACGGTCCGGCCGCTGAACTTGGCGATCGCCAGGTCGAGGAGGCTGGCTATGCGATCGGACTTCACCTGCCGCTGTTCTGCGTCGAGCGCAAGGCGCTGATCGATCAGCCGCTTGCGCTCGGCTTTTCGCCAGCGGGCGACCTCGCTCCTGGTGACAGGCTGGCTTGGCGGCGGCTGAAATTCCGGCGTCAGTTCATGCATGAAACATGGCGGAGAGGCATATTCCCTGACTTCGCAATCCGCGTCCTCGCTGTCGGACATGCTCCACTCCGCGCATGGGTGTTTCTGCGCTGAAGGTGACCCTCACAAAAGAAGAAGGCAAACGGAATTAAATGCTCTATTAATGCAATAATATTGCATCGAAGGAGAAGGCCATGGATGTCGACAGGGCTAGGACTTTCCTGGAAATCGTGCATTCGGGCAGCTTCCTGAAAGCAGCCGACCGGCTTCACGTGACGCAGACCACGGTCAGTGCGCGCATACGAACGCTGGAGGACGAACTTGGGCGTCAGCTGTTCATCCGCAACCGCAACGGCGCACGACTCACCTCAGCCGGTCGCGAGTTCGAGCGGTTCGCCCAGTCCTTCGTGCAGATATGGGAGCGGGCGCGTCATCAGCTCACGATCCCGGCGGGACGCACCAGCGTTGTCGCGCTCGGGGGAGAACTCAGCCTCTGGAACCCCCTGCTCCTCGACTGGCTGGTCTGGATGAAACGGGAGAAGCCGGAGATCGCCATCCATGCCCATGTCGGAGTGCCGGACCAGTTGCTCGAGCAACTCCGGACCGGCGTGCTGGATGTGGCTATCCTCTATGCGCCCAGGATGCTGCCCGGCTTCAAGGTGGAACTCGTGGAGGAAGAGCAACTCGTGCTGGTAAGGACGAAAGGCGAGGATGACGAACCGGCCGCGACCGCCGATTACGTCTATGTCGACTGGGGACCGCAGTTCGCCGCCCAGCATGGCATTGGTTCTGCTGCATTCGGCGAGCCAGGACTGCTCGTCGGGCTTGGACCGCTGGGGTTGAGCTATATACTGCGCACCGGCGGAACGGGCTATTTCCGAAAGGGCGTGGTCGCTCCCCATATCGCGGCAGGCGAGCTCGAAGCCGTGGAGGGCGCGCCGGAGTTCACCTATCCCGCCTATGCCGTCTATTCGGAAGCGAACGAGGGACGCGCCGACCTGCGGGATGCGTTGCGTGGGCTGAAGGAGGTTGTCAAATGACCCCTTTGGGATCAAACGCCGGTGCGGCCGCGCCGGGTGCACCTAATCGTGGCGGGCGTCGAGCAGCGTGTTGATGACCAGCTCGCGTCCGGCCCTGCTTATGCCGATCCCCCGAGGTCTTTCCGCCGCCAGCCCAAGCGAGATCAACCGCTCGGCCATCGCTGCTTCAAGGGCAGGGTAGGGCCCGCGATTCATGCGCTTCAGCGCCGTCTGCTCATCCGTGGTCAGATCGTCCCAGCCAATCGCCATTTCAGCCATCTCCTGTCGCCGTCCTGATCACCCCAACTTCGTCTTAGCCGCAACGCTGTTCGCGAACGCCGCTGAAGGTGCATGCTTGCTCTTCGACCTTCCTGCCCGGCACTGCCTATGTGATCAATACGGAAAGTGCCTTGCACGCGCGACCATTTTTGGGAACCTTTGGTGCCGAATGTCATCTGATGCAGATGATGGAGGCGCTCATGCACCGCGCTCGAAGCGATCTGGCAGAATTTGTCGCCGCACCCGACGACCTGGAATTGGCGCATCGGGCCATGGCGCGCGAAAGCGGTGCGTTCCGCGCCATCATGAAGGCGCACAATCAGCGCCTTTATCGCCTCGCCCGTGGTTTTGTGCGCGACAATGGCGAGGCCGAGGACATCGTGCAGGAATCCTATGTCCGCGCTTTCAGCCATCTCGAAGGTTTTCGGGGTGACTCGTCGCTGGCGACATGGCTCTCGCGCATCGTCATCAACGAGGCGCTCGGCCGTCTGCGCAAGGCGCGGCGGACACGGCAATTCGTTGCAGCCGATGACCCGCGCCGGCAGGCCGAGATCATCGCGTTCCCTCTCAACACGAGCACCGACGATCCGGAGCGGACGATGGCGCAAAGGCAGATACTGCAACTCGTCGAGAAAGCGACTGACAGTCTTCCGGACGCCTATCGGACGGTTTTCGTGGCGCGGGTCATCGAAGGGCTGAGCGTAGAGGAGACGGCGAGCCTGCTCGACCTGCGGCCCGAGACGGTCAAGACGAGGCTGCACCGTGCCCGTTCGCTTGTGCGCAAGGAACTCGACGCGCAGATCGGGCCGGTCCTTTTCGACGCATTTCCCTTCGCTGGGCGGCGTTGCGAACGCCTGACAACCGCTGTTCTTGAACGGTTAGCTCTCGTCGGCTGATTTCGTCGGGAACCTTTCCCGCCGCCCGCCATCCAATCGATGTCGTTTAAGCAGCCGAGCCTATCCGGCCTCGGCTAAGGAGGTTTTCCATGTTCGTTCGACCCGTTGCGGCGCTGGCCGCTCTATGTCTCATCGGCTTCGTCCCGATTTCGCAAGCCGCCGACAAACCCACCGATCCCCAGATCGCTCATATCGCCTATACGGCCGGCGTCATCGATATCGACAATGCGAAGCAGGCGATAGCCAAATCCAAGACCAAGGCTGTCGTCGACTTTGCCAACGACATGCTGCGCGACCACGAGGCGGTGAACGTCCAGGCGCTCGATCTGGTCAAGAAGCTCAATGTCACGCCCGAGGACAACGATACCTCGAAGGCGCTGACCCAGGCCGCCGCCGAGAAGCGCGAGAAGCTCGCCCAGCTCGATGGCGCGGCCTTCGACAAGGCCTATGTCGAGAACGAGATCGCCTACCACAAGCAGGTGAACGACGCGCTCGAAACCTTGCTGATCCCGTCAGCCGACAATGCCGAACTGAAGAGCCTGCTAGAAACCGGACTCCAGATATTCCAGGGTCATCAACAACATGCCGAGCATGTTGCGATGGAACTGAAATAGGCCGGCCGACATGTCTGTGCTTAGACTATCGGCACTTGGCCTTCTGCTGTGCTCCGCCGCCATGGTTCCGGCATATGCCGAAACCGTGACGGTGATCATCGAGAAGATGGCGTTCGTTCCCGCGCAGATCAGCGCCCGCGTCGGCGACACGATCAAGTGGATCAACAAGGATGCGTTTGCGCACACTGCAACTGTCCAGGGGCACTGGGAGGTGATGCTTCCGGTTGGTGAATCCGGAAGCGTCGCTGTCGATGACGCGCAGAACATCGAATATTTCTGTCGCTTCCATCCCAACATGAAGGGTCGCATCACGGTTGAGGCGCCGTAGGGCAGGGCCACCACGTCGGCTTCGTCAGGCACGCCGGGTTCGGGCCGGAAGCCGGACAACGAAAGTCGCTCCCGGTTTGTTTGTTTGGGCACAGTAGATCTGCCCGCCAAACCGCTCGGTGATTTGCCGGCTTATGGCGAGCCCGAGGCCGGCGCCGCTCTTGCGCGGTGCCGGCCCGCGCGCGAACTTCACGAAGATCCGCTCGCGGTCGTGTTCGGGGATGCCCGGCCCGTTGTCGGCCACGCGCGCCTCGTAGACGCCCTTGCGCAGCATGCTCGACACGATCACTTCGGGGGATGGGTTGTTGTTGTATTTCACCGCGTTCGAGATCAGGTTGATGAAGACCTGCGCGAACCGGTCGCTATCCCCCAGGATCACGGCGTTGCGCGCACGGCCCCGGCGTTTCAATTTGACCCCAGCGGTGCGTGCCAGCGCCTCGCAGCTTTCGAGCGCATGGTCGAGCGCCGCTTCCGGATCGAAAGGCGCTTCCTCATGGACGGGTTCGCCGCCCTCCGGTTGGTTGAGGTCGAGAATCCCGTCGAGAAGGCGCGTTAGGCGCAGGCTCTCGTTCTGGATGATGCCGAGGAAGCGCATCTTCTCCGCCTCGTCGATGTCGCGATTGTTCAGCAATATGTCCGAGAACGAACGTATCGAGGTCATCGGCGTACGCACCTCGTGGCTCACTTGGCTGAGAAACTCGTCCTTCAGCGTATCGACCTCGCGAAGCCGCTCATTGGCCTGCGCCAGTTCTGCGGCCGTCGCCTCGATCTGGCGCGTCTTTCGCTCCAGTTCCGCCGAATAGGCGCGGATCTGCTCGGCCTCGCCAGCGAGGCGCTCCAGTTCCTCGACGCCGATCGTCTCGCTGGTTACGACCTGCGAGACGAGAGAGCGGGCCGATGCCGCGCCGATATTGGCAGCCAGCCGCTGCTCCACCAGGGTGATGAGCTGGTCGCTGGCGACGACCACCCGCTCCGCGCCGCCTCGGTCGAACAGATGGATGGCCTCGACTGGGCCGAGGATGCGGTCCGCGATTTGCCGCAACTCCGAGATGCGTGCGGTGCGCCGGATCACTCCCAGTTCGCGTTCGGTCTGGCGCCTGAAGATGTCGATGAACAATGTCGCCTGGAACCTCGTGAGGGGCGTCGGCTCGCGCAACAGCGAGATGGCGACCAGGAGCACGACGTTCACGGTCATGCTCCACAGCAGCGCATGGACCAGCGGATCATAGGCGTCGTGTCCGAAAAGGGCATGGGGCTTGAGCCATGCCAGGCCGAAGGGGCCGTTCTCGATCACCTCGGCCGACATCAGGAACGCGCCTTCGAAGCTCGGCAGGAAAAGCGTGTAGCCCCAGACCACGAAGCCGGCGGCCAGTCCTGCAAGTGCGCCGCGATGGGTGGCGCGATGCCAGTAGAGCCCGGCAACCAGGCTCGGCAGGGGCTGGATGAGACCGCAAAACGAGATCAGGCCGATCGAGGCGAGCGCATCCGACGTCCGGCTGACCCAGAAATAGATGAAACCGAGGAAGATGATGAAAACGATGCTGGTGCGTCGCGTGGTCAGGATGAAATTTCGCGCGCTCTGCCCGCTACCCTTGGGCACCAGCGAGAGGCGCATCGCCAAAGGCATGACGATGTGGTTGGAGATCATCGTCGAAAGAGCGATGGACGACACGATCACCATGGACGTGGCGGACGAAAAGCCGCCGATGAAGGCAAGCAGGCCGATCGTCTCCTGGCCGTTGGTCATCGGCAGGGTGAGGACGAAAAGATCCGGGTCGGAGCCTGCCGGCAGATAGTTCAGCCCCGCCATCGCGATCGGGATGACGAACAGGTTCATCAGGAAGAGATAAAGCGGAAACATCCATGAGGCGGTGCGGATCTGCTGGTCGTTGGAATTCTCGACGACGGTGACCTGGAACTGCCGGGGCAGGCAGATGACGGCTGCGCCGGCAAGGAAGCAGAGCGCCACCCAGCGCGCGCCGAAGCCCTGCTCCGGATTGATCAGGCTGACCGGCGCGTTGCGGAACATCTCTTCTGGCGTCTCCGAAAGCGCGACGAAGACCCATATGCCGACGGCCAGGAAGGCGACGAGCTTGACCAGGGCCTCGACGGCGATCGCCGCGATCACGCCGTGGTGGCGCTCGTTGACGTCGATGTTGCGCACGCCGAACATGATGGAGAAAAGGCAGAGGCCCGCCGCCAGCCAGAATGCGACGACGAAATCGGGCTCCAGGCGCTGCGAGGCCGCCACCAGGGCACCGGCTGGGTAT
>JALYWP010000230.1 GCA_030852655.1 Pseudomonadota bacterium
TCAGCGCCGCCGAAACGCCGTACCTCGCGCACACCGGTCGGCGAGGTGACGTTGATCTCCGTCATCCAGTCGCCGATGACGTCGATGCCGACCAGGATGAAGCCGCGTTCCTTCAGCGATGGTCCGATGCGGGCGCAGATCTCGCGCTCACGTTCGGTCAGTTCGGACTTCTCGGCGCGGCCGCCCGCATGCATGTTGGAGCGCGCATCGTGCTCGGCCGGAACGCGATTGATCGCACCGACCGGCTCGCCCTCGATCAGTATGATGCGCTTGTCGCCCTTGCGTACGTCGTTGAGATAGCGTTGCACGATGAAGGGCTCGCGGAACATCTGGCCGAACATTTCGAGCAGCGAGGAAAGATTGCGGTCGGCGTCGTGCAGGTGGAACACGCCAGCGCCGCCATTGCCGTAGAGCGGCTTGACGATGATGTCGCCATGCTCCTTGCGGAAGGCCGCCACCTCTCCGGGATCCTTGGTGATCAGCGTCTCCGGCATCAGGTCGGGAAACTCGGTGACGAAGATCTTTTCGGGGCTGTTGCGCACCCAGGCCGGATCGTTGACGACCAGCGTCTTCGGATGGATGCGCTCCAGAAGATGCGTCGTGGTTATGTAGTTCATGTCGAAGGGCGGGTCCTGCCTGAGCAGGATCACGTCCATCTCCTGGAGGTCGGTGCGGACGGGATCGCCGAGCGAGAAATGGTCGCCCTTCTCGTCTCGCACCGTCATTTCCTCGATGCGGGCAAAGACCCTGCCGCCGAGCATGGACAGCCGGTCGGGCGTATAGTGGAAAAGCCGGTGCCCGCGCCGCTGCGCTTCCAGCGATAGCGCGAAGCTGGTGTCGCCGGCAATCGAAACGGTCGAGACGTGGTCCATCTGGACTGCGACCTTCAGGGACATCATGCTTTCTCCAGACAGATCAACGCCTGCGATATAGGAGCATGAAAGGCGTCTGCCAATCGGGGCTTGCCCCCGATATTCTGCGCAGGCGCCTCAGCGGTCGAAGACGAACCTGGAATAGCCGAGATAGGAAAGCGCCATGGCGGCAAGCGACGCAACGGCCAAGGCAAGGAGCGGCGCCATCCATGGCATGGCGAGCAGAAGCAGGCTGTAGACCAGATAGTTGACGATGCTGGTGGTGACGCCGACGCCGCCATAGCGGGCTCCTTCCCCAAGCACGCCACGGCTGGAGGGCCGGAACGTCAGCGTGCGGTTGCTGAGCCAGGTGACCGTCAGCCCAAAGCCGATCGAGACTATGCGCGCGACGAAGGGGTCGAGCGGCGTCGTCGCAAGCAGCAGGGCGAGAATCGCCGCATCGGCAATGAATCCGATGCCGCCGACGATCGTGAAACGCAGGAGACGGTGCGAGCTTTGTTTGAGCATGATCTGTCCCGAAAATCGCTTCGCACTTTTCGGGATCATGCTCATGCCGCGCGTGAAGGCCCGCGCTTGGCGGCAGGCAATTCCTGCGCCTCGCGCCTGGCGCGCCGCGCCGGGATGCTGAGATAGAAGATGCGCTTCTGCTCGGCGCGGCCGCGCGACACCGAGTCGAGGATCAGCCCGGTGACGACCATCATCGCCGAAAACATCAGCATGCCGAGCGACAGCACCCAGGTCGGCATTCTGGGCACGAGGCCGGTCTCGGCGTATTCGATCAGGATCGGCGTCATCAGCACCAGGCTGGCGACCGCAAACAAGGCCGCGATGGCACTAAAGAAGCGCATCGGCCGCGTCTCCTTGGCGAGCATGGCGAACATCCAGAGTATCTTAGCGCCGTCGCTGTAGGTCGAGAGTTTCGATGCCGAGCCTTCCGGCCTGCGACCGTAGTCGAGCGCGATCTCGCTCACCGGCAGCTTGAGCTGCGAGGCATGCACCGACATCTCCGTCTCGATCTCGAAACCGCCCGACACGGCCGGGAAGCTCTTCACGAAGCGCCGCGTGAAGGCGCGGTAGCCCGAGAAGATGTCGGTGAAGTCGCGGCCGAAGAGGCGCTTGTAGAGACCGTTGAAGAGGCGGTTGCCGAAGGCGTGGCCGGCGCGGCCGGCATCGTCGGTGACGCCGCGGCGCGTACCGACGGCCATGTCCGAATGTGCCGTCAGCAGCGTGTTGACGAGCTGCGGCGCATCTTCCGGCGCATATGTGCCGTCGCCGTCGACCATGACGTAGATGTCGGCCTCGATATCGGCGAACATGCGTCGGACGACGTTGCCCTTGCCCTGCCGCGGCTCGCGGATGACGATCGCACCGCTGGCGCGTGCTTTAAGCGCCGTCAGGTCGCTCGAATTGTTGTCGTAGACATAGACCGCGGCCGAGGGCAGCGTCGCGCGGAAGCGCGAAACCACGTCGCCGATCGTCTTCTCCTCGTTGTAGCAGGGGATGAGGATCGCGATGGCGAGGTCTTCCAGGCCGCTGTGATGCATCGAAGTCTCCGCTCTGCCGCCGTCCGGGCGGGCCGCCATGCGGCGCTTTACTATTTATTGAAGCCGTTAAGGCTAGGTTTAGCCTGGCGGATTTCTTCTCTGAAAAGGCGGGCTTTATCCTCGAATGGCGAACGAAATGACGATGGCCGGACCGCGGCCCGGCAGGAAGCCGTTCTGGCACAGCGACATAATCAAGGCGTCGGTGGCGACGCTCGCCATTGCCGCGGTCGCCGCGATCAGCGGCTTCGAGAGCCTCGACGGCACCGCCGACAATGACAGCATGCTGCGCCTGGTGCAGGTGCGCGACCTGATCGCAGGCCAGGGCTGGTTCGATTTGCACCAGTATCGCATGGGCCTGGAGGGCGGATTGCCGATGCACTGGTCGCGGCTGGTCGATGCCCCGATCGTCGCCATCATTCTGGTCGTCGCGGCCCTCACCGGCTCGCAGGCCGCCGGCGAGACGGCGGCCTTGATCGCCTGGCCGTTGGCGCTCTACGCGCTTGCCCTCTATCTTTTGCTGCGCATCGGCCGCCTCGTGGCCGGCGAGGAGGTGATGTTCCCGCTCACCTTCATCGGCGCCACCACGCTCTACTATACGGGCATCTTCGCGCCCGGCGCGCTCGACCATCACAACATCCAACTCGTGCTGATGCTGGCCATGGTGATGTTCCTGCTCCAGGCGGGGTGGGACGGCTGCGGGGAACGCAGCTCGGGTCGAGACTCGGCCCAACGCCCTGCCCAACGCTCGGCATGGTTCGCCGGCATCTCGGCGGTGCTGATGCTGGCTATCGGCATGGAGACCTTGCCCTATGTCGCAGCCGGCGGCCTCTTCGTCGCCGCCTGGTTCCTGCTGCAGGGCGGCGAGGCGAGCCGCGCCGCGGCAGGTTTCGGCGCGGCTTTCGCGGCGACGTCAGGCGCGGTCTTCTTCGCCACGGTGCCCGCCGCCGAATGGGGTGCAGCCTATTGCGATGCCTATTCCGTCGCACAATTCGCGATCGGCGCGCTCGCCGGCGCCGGCCTTGCGGTCGCCGCTTCGGCGCGCGCGCTGAACGGAAGTTTCGCGCGGCGTGCCGGATCGCTGGCTGTGCTAGGCTGTGCCGTGGGCGCGCTGGCGCTGATCTACTTTCCGCAATGCCTGCGCGGCCCCTATGCCGACCTCGGGCCGATCCTGCAGAGCTATTGGCTCGGCGCCGTCGGAGAGGCCCAGCCGCTGTGGAGCATCCTCGCCGATGATCCGCAGTCCGCCGCAGGGCATTATGCGACCGTGCTCATAGCGCTCGCCGTTCTGGCGTCACACATCCGCAAGAACGGATTGAGGCGCGAGGACCTGCTGATCGCGACGCTGCTGGCGGCGGCGCTGCTGGTCAGCATCTGGCAGGTCCGGGGCTCGCGCTTCTCGCTGCCGCTCGCCTGCGTGCCGCTGGCGATCTGGGTCGCGGGGTGGCGCCGCCATGCCGAAACCGCACCGGGCGTCGCCTCGTCGCTCAAGCTCGCCGGCGCATGGCTGGTTTCCTTCAACGTCGCCTGGATACTGGCTGCGGTGGGTATCTGGTATCTGTTTTCCTCGCCCGAGGAACACGAGGAACTGGCCAGCGCGAAGTGCTACAGCCGGGCCGACTACGCGCAACTGGCCACGATGCTGGCCGGGAACGTGCTGGTCATCTCCAATCTGGGCGCCTCGGTTCTGCGCCACACGCCGCACCGTGCGCTTGCCGGGCCATATCACCGAAACATCGGCGGCAACCTCGCCACGATCGAGGCGTTCATCGGGGCCCCCGAGCAAGCCCTGGGGATCGCACGGGCGAACAATGTCGGCCTGGTGGCCTTCTGCAGCGGCAACACGGAGACCGCCTTCCTCGCCAAACGCGCGCCGGACGGATTGCTGGCCGGATTGCTCGCCGGCGAGACGCCCGACTGGATGGAGATCGTTCCCGAGAGCCGGGGCAAGCCGCTCGAGCTCTTCCGCGTCCTTCCGGAGGGCTGATCGCGGCCGGCCGCGGTTTCCGTCACGTCATCACAATTGAATGTTTTTCAATGCGTTAGACGGGCGCGCGATACGTTTCCTAAACGCTTTGCTGGCAGGCTGGGGGCAAATACCGAAATGACCAGCAGGATGCCGATGCGAACCGTGTTTGCCAATGTCCATGCCGGCAGGGAAAGCTCGGAACTCGCGTTCACCGATTCGCTGACCGGCCTCGGCAATCATCGCCGCTTCTATGACAAGGTGGATCGCCTTATCAGCGATCGTGCCGATGACCCGGCGCCCTTCGCTATCGGCATTCTCGACCTCGATGGGTTCAAGCCGATCAACGACCTTTTCGGCGGCCGGGCCGGCGACGACATCCTCGTCCAGGTTGCCATGCGGCTGCGTGCGTCGATGGACGGCCACTCGACGGTGACCCGAATCGGCGCCGACGAGTTCGCCTTCCTCTATCCGCTGGTGTTCAGCGAACAGGCCGCCGCCGACAAGGCGCGGATGCTGATCGAGATTCTGTCGGCACCCTACGATGTCGGCGAGCGCACCGCGCGGCTGTCGGCGTCGGTCGGCTGCTCGCTGTTCCATTTCGGCGACGAGACACCCGAAATACTGATCAGCAAGGCCGAGACCGCGCTCTATCAGGCCAAGCGCTCAGGCCGCGGACGCGTCGTCGTCTACACGCGCGAGATGGAAGAGGCCGCCAAGCGCGTCACCCGCATCGAGCAGGCGCTCAGGCGCGCAGTCTCGGCGGGAGAGGTGGAACCGCATTTCCAGCCTATTGTCGACCTCAAGACCCGCCGCACCGTCGGCTTCGAAACGCTTGCCCGCTGGACCGACCGCGATCTCGGACCCGTCTCGCCGGTCGTCTTCATACCGATTGCCGAGGAACGCGGCATCATCGGACCGATGTCGCAACTCGTGTTGCGCAAGGCGACGGAGGCGGCGCGCGACTGGCCCGACGACCTGTTCCTTTCCTTCAACCTGTCGCCGTCGCAACTCGTCGACCAGAACACCGGCCTGCACATACTGGCGATCCTCGACCGCACCGGCTTCGGCCCGCGCCGGCTGGAGATCGAGATCACCGAGACCGGCCTGATGTCGGATCCGGCATCTGCCGAAAAGATCGTCGAGGATTTGCGCCGTTGCGGCATCCGCGTCTCACTCGACGATTTCGGCACCGGCCAGTCGTCGCTCGGCCGGCTGCGCGAATTCCATTTCGACAAGCTGAAGATCGACCGCGCCTTCATCGCCTCGCTTCTCGACGACCGGCCATCGGAGCATATCATCCGCGCCATCCTCGCCATGTGCGAGGGGCTCGGAATGGATGTCGTCGCCGAAGGCATCGAGGAGGAAGAACAGGCGGAGCGGCTCGTGCAGTTTGGCTGCGGCGGCGGGCAGGGCTTTCTGTTCGGTCGGCCGGCCAACGCCGATGCGACGCTCGGCTATCTGCGCGACAGTTTTCGCGGCGCACAGCGCGCAAGGGCCATCTGAGTCGCATCCGGCACCAGCGATCCCGGTTTACTTCGCGCGCGAATTGCAGGTAGTTCTATCCGGACGCGAATGGCTGGCTCACGCAGCGGAACGGCGCAATCGCGCCGATTCAAGGGAAACCACAATATGAGCATCTGGGGCGCGCTGCAGCTGGTGTTCGCGACCGTCATCTTCCTGCTTGCCGCGACGGTGGCCAAGCACTGGGCACTCGTCCCGAGCCTGGGCAAGATCCTACTCGCGTTGGCGCTTTATTCACTCGGCAATCTGATCATGCTGCGACTGGTGCGCGATTTCGGCATGGCGACCGCATTCAGCCTCTCGGCGGTAATCCAGCTGGTTGCGGTGAACCTGATTGCGCTAGCCTATTTCGGCGAAAGGCTGGGCATGGTCCAGGGCGCGGGCATCGCGCTTGCGGTCGTCGCCATGGCGATGATCACGCTCGGGCCGGCCGCAGGAGGGCGCTGAATTCGAAGCTGGAGGAAGGGGACGCTGCGTTTCTGGGAGAAGATCGAGTTCTCGGTGCTGCTTGCAGGCATCATCGCGGCAGGCGGGCTGTGGGGCTTTGTCGAACTGACTGAGGTGGCGCGCGACACCACCGCGCGTGCTTTCGACACGGAAATATTGCTGGCCTTCCGCGAAGCGGGACAAACCGACGACCCGATTGGACCGCTGTGGTTTGAAGAAGCCATGCGCGACGTGACCGGACTGGGCTCGACTATCGTGCTGGTTATGGCGACCACCGTCGCCATTTTCTATCTTCTGCTCATCGGCCGACGGCGCATGGCGCTGCTTGTGTTCGTCACGGTCGGCGGCGGGCAGGTCCTGTCCAGCCTGCTGAAACTCGGCATCGACCGTCCGCGGCCCGACCTCGTACCGCATCTGGCAGAGGTGCATACGCTCTCCTTCCCGAGCGGGCACGCCATGATGTCGGCGGTCACCTATCTGACGCTCGGCTCGATGTTGGCCGCGATCCTCCCCGGCCGGACGACGAAGATCTACGTGCTCGGCGTCGCCGTCCTGCTCACGCTGGCGGTCGGCGTCTCGCGTATCTATCTCGGCGTGCACTGGCCCTCCGACGTGCTTGCCGGCTGGTGCGCCGGCTTCGCCTGGGCGATGCTTTGCTGGCTCGTCGCTCGGCGCTTCTTCAGGCCCGCGGCAAATCGGCCGCCCGTATGACATTATCATATGAAGATTGATGCTTGAAGCATCAATATAAGAGGATTATATGTGCTTCTTGCAGACTCAGGCAGGAGCACGCCTCGTGATCACCGCCCAGCAGATGCGCGCCGCGCGAGCGCTCGCCGGCATCGACCAGAAGACCCTCGCCAAGCGGGCCGGAGTGTCGCTGCCGACCATCCAGCGGATGGAGGCGAGCGCGGACGTCGTCAGGGGCGTCGTCGATACGCTGGTCAAGGTCATCCACGCGCTGGAGGAATCCGGCGTCGAGCTGATCGGCGCAAACCAGGCGAGCAGCGGCGGCGGCAGGGGCGTTCGCCTCAAGGGTCCCGCAAGCGAGGACCAGGCTGGCTGAGGCTGCATACCGCGGAGCCCGCGTGAGGCGTGCTCCGGCAACGAAGCCAGCCGCGACGCGACCGCCGACAGATCGCCGACGATCCCGCCGCATGAAAGCGGAAGGCAGCCATGAGTGCATCTGCCGGCTTGGGACGAGTGGACTCCCAACCGACCTTTTCGGAACTCTTCACGCCGAAGCTCGTCACCGTGCTGCGCGAGGGCTACGGATCGAGACAGTTTCGCGCCGACGCCATGGCGGGACTGACGGTGGCGATCGTGGCACTGCCGCTGTCAATGGCGATCGCCATCGCCTCTGGCGTGTCGCCCGACCGCGGCCTCTACACGGCGATCGTCGGCGGCTTCCTCGTCTCGGCGCTCGGCGGCAGCCGGTTCCAGATCGGCGGTCCGGCCGGGGCCTTCATCGTGCTCGTGGCCTCGACCGTGGCGCTTCACGGCGTCGACGGGCTGATCCTCGCCACAATGATGTCGGGCGTCTTCATGCTGGTGATCGGCTATCTGAGGCTCGGCACCTATATCAAGTTCATCCCCTATCCGGTCACGGTCGGCTTCACGGCGGGCATCGCGGTCATAATCTTCGCCAGCCAGCTCAGCGAATTGTTCGGCCTGTCGCTCGACGGCCAGGAGCCGGGCGAACTGATCCCTAAGCTGAGGGCACTGGCCGTGGCATGGGGAACGTTCAACCTGTCGGCGATTGCGGTCGCGTTGCTCACCATCGTCGCCATCGCCGGGCTGAAGCGGTGGCGGCCGTCCTGGCCCGGCATGCTGATCGGCGTCGCCGCAGCCTCGGTCGCGGCAGCGGCGCTGGCGCTTCCGGTCGAGACGATCGGCACGCGCTTCGGCGGCATTCCGCGCTCGCTGCCCTTGCCGGCGCTGCCGGCCCTCGACTTCGCCGCAATGCGGGCGGTGTTGCCCGACGCCATCGCCTTCACCCTGCTCGGCGCGATCGAATCGCTGCTGTCGGCAGTCGTCGCCGACGGCATGACCGGACGCCGGCACCGCTCCAACTGCGAACTCGTCGCGCAAGGATTTGCGAATATCGGTTCGTCGCTGTTCGGAGGTATCTGCGTGACCGGCACAATCGCGCGCACGGCGACCAATGTGCGATCCGGCGCGCACGGACCGATCTCGGGCATATTGCATTCGGGCTTCCTGCTTCTCTTCGTCCTCGTCGCCGCACCGCTGGCGAGCTACATACCGCTCGCGGCCCTGGCCGGCGTGCTTGCGGTCGTTGCCTGGAACATGGTGGAGAAGACCGCTTTCGCGGCGCTCATACGCTCGTCCTGGGGCGACGCGCTGGTGCTGCTTGTCACCTTCGCGCTGGTTGTCTTCCGCGACCTGACCGAGGGCATCGTCGTCGGCTTCGCGTTGGGAGCGCTCCTTTTCATCAACCGCATGTCGAAGGCGGTCGCCATCGAGGCATATGGCGGGATCGCCGACCCGGATGTCGCCGACACGACGAACGGAGAGAGGGCCGCCTACGATGCCTCGGATGCAACCGATCCCGACACGATCGTCTACCGCATCAGCGGCGCATTCTTCTTCGGCTCGGCATCAACGGTGGCGACCGTGCTCGATCGCATCGCCGACACCCGCCGGAATTTCATTCTCGACTGCTCCAGCCTGCCGTTCCTCGATTCGACGGCAGCGGACGTCATCGAAAGAACGGCCCGCAAGGCCGGCCGGGCGGACGTCCGCTTCTTCATCGCCGGGGCGTCGCCGCAGGTGCGCCGCATGCTGTTCACGCACGGCGCGAGACCGCCGCATGTCCGCTACAAGGCGACAGTCGCAAGCGCGCTGAAGCAGATCGAGCGGGAACGAAGCCAGAAAGACCTCTTGCCGGCGCGATAGTCGCCGGCGCGGCGGAGAGCGCTATTTGGCCGCCGCCTGCTCCTCCGGTGCGGGTTCCCCTTCGGCCCAGGTCACGCTCTTGTAATCGAAACCGTATTCGAGCGTCGGCTTGACGATGCGGAAATAGGGCGAGAGGTCGAAGTCGCGCGGCGTGTAGAGCGAGTGATGGCGGATTTGCAGTATCTCGCTGCGCGAATAGGAGGACTGTGCCGAAGCGCGTCCAGGCGCCAGCGTCACCTCCGGCAGGATGGGGTAGCGGATACCCTCATAGGCCTGCGCAATGAGAGAGGAGCAGATGGCGCGGGTCGGATCGCCTGAGCCGAAGGCGAGCGCGCGGCGTCGCCAGCGCACCGGCATCGGCACGGGGAAGAAATAGCGCAGCATGTCGAATATGTTCTTCATGTCGTATTTCAGACCGAGGCGCTCCAGCATGAAATCGACGACATGCTGGCGGTCGTCGGGCGAGAGGCCGTTGGCGCGGCAGATGCGCGTGTTGTAGGTCTGGTATTTCGACAGCGGCACCGCCACGCACCCGTCGCCGAGATTGACCTCGACCAAGCGCGGCCGCTCGGTACCGTCCTCGGGCTCGGGCAGTGCGTCGCCGACATAAAGCGCCGAATGCGACCAGGTCGACTGGGTCAGGTACTTGATGGTCGCGGAGATACGCAGATTGCCTTCGATGAGAAGGATGTCGCCGGGCACGAGCACGCGCCTGAGCGTCTCCGGGTCGGACGGCGTATAGGGCTCGTAGCCCGACGATTCCTGCTGCAGCCGTCCGGCAAGGAAGCGCCCGAACCTGTCCAGCAGAGTGTCGCTCTGTTCGCTCATTCGCCAGCCATAACATGCTGCAACGCCTGGCGGGGACCGATGCGGCAATTCATCCGGCAAACTCCGGAATCTCGCCCATGGCAAGCGATGCGTTGTAGTACCGTCCGTCCTGCGTGACCTCGCGGCCGAGCCAGGGCGGCAGACTTTCCGCCGGCACGTCGTCCGGCGTCTCGAGTTCAGCGATCACGAGACCGGCAAGCTCGCCGCCGAACACGTCGATCTCGTAGAGATAGCCCTCGTGGCGGACATGATGGCGTGTCTTCTCGATCACGCGGCCAACTGCGAATTCCAGCATCTCCTCGGCTTCAGCCATGGGAACGGGGTACTCGAACTCGTCGCGCCCGCGACCCTTGCCGGAGAGTTTGAGAGCCAGCATCGCCGACGCACCATTGCTGATGCGAACGCGCACCGTGCGACCAGGCGCCGCTACCAGATAGAACTGGCGGATGCCGATTGCCGCTTCCACCCGATCCCGCCAGGCGGAATCCGAAACCAGGAACTTGCGTTCGATCTCCTTGGCCATGGCAGTTCATAAAGCGCGGCAGCGGCCTGGACGCAAGACAAAGGGGAGGGAAGACAAGAGCTTCGACGCCACCAGCACCACCGCCACCGGTCGATCCTGCTTTCGGGCCTCATGTTCCATTGTCGCGGCATGCCGGCTGGGCGCAGGTGTTCGGCGAGATCTTCCTGCTGACGCATTTCCTGCGCGTCACCCGCGCGGTCATGCTGAAGAGCGCGGATTTTACTGCAATCAGCCTCGAGGTCGGCTGGCTCGCCTTCTTCATGGTCCAGTTTGCAAACATTGCCCTGCTACTTCCCTGTGACGCTGGACTGAACATTTCGCGCCGCAAGCATTGTTGATGCAACTCTAATGTTCTCCTCCCGTTTTGGGGCTCCAATGAAGCCAAGCGGAGCTTTGAAAATGCGTAACTTATTGATAGGCTGGGCCCTTCTCGCCGGCGCCACGATGGTGGCGCCCATGCAGGCCTCGGGGCAGGATTTCGAGCTGGAGATTGGCCGTGACGGACTGCGCATAGAGCGCGACTGCAATCCGCGCCGCGAAGATTGCTACCGGGGCGAGCGCCGCGGATATCATAACGACCGCCCGCGTTGTTCGGAACGCCGTGCGTTGAGAAAGGCGGAGCGGATGGGCGTCCGCCGCGCCCGCATCGCCGATGTCGGCAGACGCACGATCGACGTGCGTGGACGCGACCGCCATGGCGAGCGCGTCTATGTCACCTTCGGCCGCCACCCGAGCTGTCCGATTCTGAGCTGACCGCACTACGCCCGGCGCATTGCGTCGGGCATTTGCCGGGTGCCATGTGATGTTCAGCCCAGAAGCGTCCGCACCCGCTTCTCGCCACCGGCTTTGCGCCAGGAGTTGAAGCGGTGCGTGGCCGCGGCGAATGAAATCTTCATCGCGCGCGCAACGGAATAGCGGCTCTTGCCTTCGTCGAACATGCGGTAGCAGCACTCGACGCCATCCTCCGACAATTTGCCGTCGGCGGTCTTGTTGAGTGGGTTGGCCGGGTCGTATTTCGGCACCGCTTGTTCGACCAGACCCTTGAGACGGTCCAGGTCCAACTGAATGCCGGCAATCAGTTCCAGAACCGGTTGCGGATCGAAGATTTCCGCACCGGACGTCCTTGAATGGGTCTTCTGCTGCTGCTTCATACGCGCGCTCTCCTATAGGTGGATGTTAGCCTATATAGGCGAGCGTACGATTACAGAGAAGGGCAGCTTGCGCCAGAAAATGGCCGGCCTGGTGAGGGCCGGCCATTTTTTGCAGAGGGCGTTTGCTATTCGGCGGCCTGTAGATTGATCTTGCTCTCGCCGAGTTGTGAAAGCTTCTTGTCGGTCGCCTCCTCCTCCTTGAGATTCTGGGCAAGTACGGAAGCGCAGTCACTGCGGCCGAGTTGCTTCGCCCAGGCTATGAGCGTGCCGTAGCGGGTAATCTCGTAGTGCTCAACGGCCTGCGCCGACGCGATCAGCGCGGCGTCCAGCACCTGCTTGTCGTCGACCTCGCCGGCGACCTCGTTGGCCTCTTCGATGATGCCGTCTATCGCCGGGCAGTTGACGCCCTTGGCCTCGACGCCGTGCATCTCGAAGACCTGCTCGACGC
>JALYWP010000235.1 GCA_030852655.1 Pseudomonadota bacterium
TCTCGACGCGACCTGTCCGCTGGTCTCCAAGGTGCACAAGCAGGCGATGCGTCACCAGCGTCTCGGCCGCCACGTCGTGCTTATCGGCCATGCCGGGCACCCCGAGGTGATCGGCACGATGGGCCAGCTGCCCGAGGGCGCCGTCACGCTGATCGAGAGCGAGGAGGATGTCGTCCACTTCGAACCGGACGACCCGGCGGCGCTTGGATTCGTCACCCAGACCACGCTTTCGGTCGAGGACACGGCGGGCGTCATTCGTGCGCTGCAGGAGAAGTTTCCCGAGATCCAGGCATCCGCGGCGGAATCGATCTGTTACGCCACGACCAACCGCCAGGAAGCGGTGAAGGAGACGGCTGCCGGCGCCGACCTGTTCCTCGTCGTCGGCGCGCCGAACTCGTCCAACTCCATGCGGCTCGTCGAGGTCGCCGAGCGGGCCGGCGCGAAGAAATCGCTGCTTGTTCAGCGCGCCGCGGAGATTCCCTGGGACCGCATCGGTTCGATCGAGACGCTCGGTCTCTCGGCCGGCGCTTCGGCCCCGGAAATCATCGTCGACGAGATCATCAACGCCTTCCGCGAGCGCTTCGACGTCACGGTGGATCTGGCGATCACCGCCACCGAGACGGAAAACTTTCCGGTCAACCGCGTGCTGCGCGACGTCGAACTCACCAGGGCCGACATGGCCTTCGTCAACGGCTGACCGCATGGCCGTCTACACCGACGTTTCCGAAAGCGAGCTCGAGACCTTCCTGTTGGAATATCCGGCAGGAAAGCTGCTTTCCTACAAGGGCATCGCCGAGGGTTCCGAGAACTCGAATTTCCTGCTCCACACGACCGAGGGCGCGTTCATCCTGACCCTTTACGAGAAGCGCGTCCATACGGATGACCTGCCCTTCTTTCTCGGCCTGATGCACCACCTCGCCGAAAAGGGTATCTCCTGTCCGCTGCCGGTGGAGCGCCGCGACGGCAGGCTTTTCGGCACGCTGGCCGGCCGGCCGGCCGCACTCATCACCTTCCTCGAGGGCATGTGGATGCGCCGGCCAACCGTTGCCCATTGCCGGGAAGTCGGCAGGGTGCTGGCCGAGATGCATATCGCCGGCCAGGATTTCCCGCTGTCCCGGCAGAATTCCCTCGCCATCGACGGCTGGCGCCAGCTATGGGCCGGTTCCCATGAGCGTGCCGACAAGGTTGAAAAGGGCCTTGCCGCGGAAGTCGACGCCGATTTTGCGCTGTTCGACAGGGAGTGGCCGAAGGACCTCCCGTCCGGCGTCATCCATGCCGACCTGTTCCCCGACAACGTCTTCTTCCTCGGCGACAGGCTCTCCGGCGTCATAGACTTCTATTTCGCCTGCAACGATTTCTACGCCTACGACGTCGCCACCTGCCTCAACGCCTGGTGCTTCGAGAAGGACTTCTCCTTCAACCTGACCAAGGGCAGGGCGCTGCTTGACGCCTATCAGACGGTGCGTCTCTTCACCCGGGAGGAAAAGCAGGCGCTGCCGCTTCTGGCGCGCGGCTCAGCCCTGCGCTTCATGCTGACGCGCCTCTACGACTGGCTGACCATTCCGGACGGCGCGCTGGTGCAGAAGCGTGACCCCGTCGAATATATCCGCCGCCTGCGCTTCCACCGCGCGGTCCGGTCGGCAAGCGAGTACGGATTGTCATGAAGACTGTCGAGATATTCACCGACGGCGCCTGCTCGGGCAATCCAGGTCCGGGCGGCTGGGGCGCTATACTGCGCTTCAACGGCACGACGAAGGAACTGTCCGGCGGCGAGTCTGTCACCACCAACAACCGCATGGAGTTGATGGCGGCGATATCCGCCTTGAATGCGCTGAAGGAGCCCTGCGAAGTGCTGCTTCACACCGACAGCAAATACGTCATGGACGGCATTTCCGGCTGGATTCACGGCTGGAAGCGCAATGGCTGGAAGACCGCCGACAAGAAGCCGGTAAAGAACGGCGAATTGTGGCAGGCGCTCGACGAGGCAAACCGCCGTCACAAGGTCCAGTGGCATTGGGTGAAGGGCCATGCCGGCCATGTCGAGAACGAGCGAGCCGACGAACTGGCTCGGCTGGGCATGGCGCCCTTCAAGACGAAGCGCCCATTCGCCCCCCCTTCAGCGGCGGAGATGCCGGCCAAGCCGACAGAGGGGAGGACAGCCAAGAGACCTGCTAAGCCCGGCTCGACAGCGGCGAAGTCCAAACCCCGCCGCTCGACGCAGAGCTATTGAGAAATCCCGGGAAAAATGTGGGCTGGTTTTCCTTCGGGAATGGCGACTAAAACAGCTCAGAGCTGCTGGAGGATATGCGCCGCACTGGATTCGTTGACGCCGGGCTTGCTCTCGACATTGATCGCCTTGACCACGCCGTCCTCGGCGATCAGCGAGAAACGCTTGTTGCGCAGGCCCATCCCGTTCTGGCTGAGATCGACATCCAGCCCGGTGGCGCGCGCAAATTCGCCGCTTCCGTCGGCCAGGTAAAGGATACTGCCTTCTCCCCCGGTGAAGTTCGCCCATGCGCCCATCACATGGACATCGTTGGTGGCGATCACGGCGACCGTGTCCACACCGCGCGCCTTGATCGCGTCGAGGTTCTCGAGATAGCCCGGCAGGTGGTTGTTGCTGCAGGTTGGCGTGAAGGCGCCCGGCACCCCGAACAGAACCACCTTCTTGCCCGCGAAGATGTCCGCGGTAGAAAGATCCTTGGCGCCGTCAGCGGTCATGGTCTTGAACTTGGCATCGGGAAGTTTTTCGCCAACGGCAATGGTCATCGTAGTATCCTCGGGTGTCTCGTGTGCGATCACATAGGGCAGCCAGATGGTTTGGCCACGTGGCTTGGAAAGTCAGTTACCGGTTCGCTCCCCAATCGGCAACCGCCGCTCCGGCAGTGCTGGATCGTCCAGTCAGAAATAGGGCAGCAGTCCGTTCACCGCGCCGGCGTCGGTCACGAGGGTGTAGTGCAGACCGGCGCCGTTCGCCGCTTCGTCCGGACGCGTCACCTCGACGGCAAAGAAGGTCTTGCCGTCGCGCTGTTTTCTGACCGGCGTGGAAAAGACATAGCCCTCCTCGCCGGCGATGAAGAGTTCGGCGCTCTCCGGATTGCCGGGGAAAGTCGCCTCCAGGACAACTTTGCCGTCGCCCGCCTGGTCCACTTCCGTAATTTCGAATTCGGGGTTCGCGGCCGGAGGAATTTCGGACAAGGCCGCGGCGACGGCGGCCCTGTCTTGCGGATCGCTCGCGTCGCTTGCCGGATCGACCGTCAGTTGCGCCTGCACCGGAATGCAGATCGTCTCGCAGACGCCGAGAAACACATCGGCGTCGATCGTCGCCGAGCCTGCCGGATCCTTGAGCGTGAAGGTCACCGGCAGCGCGAGCGAATAATCGTAGCCTGCCCATTTGAAGTCGCCTTCGTCGTGCCGCTGCGGCGCCGGAAAGTCGAACACGGCGCTGGCGATGTTGGGATTTGCAGATATGTCGAGGGTAGGCGGCACGCCGGAGTCTCCCGGATCGCGCCAGTAGGTCTTCCAGCCAGGCCGAAGCTCGATGTCGAGAACGCCCCTGAGTTTTCCCTCGGCGTCGGGCTTGCCCGTGGTGACGAGCCTTATGCGCGCGCCCTCCGTCTCGAACCAGTCGCTCGACGCGGCGTGCGCGGCCGGGGCGGCGAGCAGCGTCAGGAAAGCAGCACATGCGGGCAGGGTTTTCATTGCTGGCATTTGAACCGCGCAGCGGCGCTCCGCAACGTACCGCCGGACAGCCCTGCATCATTTTTGCGTGAGTTGAATTGCCTCATCGGAAGAAACGCATCTTTCATGCGCGTAAGAAACGCGTTATTTTGACGCTATGGACCTTTTGCGGCAGAAAAAATCCGCAGTCCGCGGATTCCTGGATGACCAATTCCTCATAGCCATGCCCGGCATGAGGGACGATCGCTTCGCCCGCCGCGTCATCTATATCTGCGCTCACAGCGACGAGGGCGCGATGGGCCTGATCATCAACCAGGCGCAGCAGATGCTGTTTCCCGACCTTCTGGTCCAGCTTGGCATCATGGACGAGCAGGAGGCCATCCGGCTACCGCGCAAGACGCGCGACTTCGTCGTTCGCAACGGCGGCCCGGTCGACCGCAGCCGTGGTTTCGTGCTGCATTCCGGCGACTATACCGTTGAATCGTCCTTGCCTGTGTCGAACGACATCTGCCTCACCGCGACGGTCGACATACTGCGCGCCATATCCGCCGGCCGCGGTCCGCGCCAGGCGCTGATGGCGCTCGGGTATTCGGGGTGGGGTGCGGGGCAACTCGAAAGCGAGATCGCCGAGAACGGCTGGCTCACCTGTCCGGCAACGCCCGACCTGCTCTTCGACGCCGACATCGAACGTAAATATGACCGCATCCTCGCCTCGATCGGCATCAACCTCGCCCATCTTAGCCACACCGCCGGCCACGCGTAGTGGCATGCGACAGGCCGGCTATCCGGCGATCTTGCCGGCTTCGATCATGTTGATGCGCCGCTGCATCAGCTTCAGCAGGCGCTTCTCGAAACCGGCGCCTTCGGTGCGGTCGAACTTCGCCTGCGCCTCGTCGTGCTTCTCGAGCAGCCTGTCGGCGGTTGCCTTCGCCTTCCCGGCGGCAATCTCGCAGGATTTCTGGCGTCCAAGCCTGACGAGCTTGCGCTCGAGCTGGCGCGCATATTTACGGGCGATCACCACATGCTCCTCCTCGTGGCGCTTGATGTCGTCGGCGAGCGTGTCCCAGATCAGGCGAACATCCCGGTCGGCTCTGCGGCGGTGGTGCCAGCGTGGCAGTATGACCTTCGCCTTGACCGTGACGCTGGCCTCGGTGATGCGGCAGGAGCCGCGCTTCTCGGTATAGCCGAGCCGCGTGTTGAACTGCATCTGCGTGGCGCCGGGATGACGCCGGCCGGTGCTCTTCACCCGAGGACCACGCCTATTGAGCTGGTCCTCCAACTCTTCGAGCGTCGTGCCGCCCACGGAGAAGTAGCTGTAGGTCTTCGTCACGCTTTCGGCCGACGAAGACACAGCCGCAAGGCAAAGCAGGAATGCTGCGAGAAGAATGCGGTACATGGCGACGCCCCGTTTGGCAAAACTTGCGACACAAGACATGGCCACGCAACGGAAATTGCGCAGGAGGCGTTCGCTTTCTCGATCCATCGATCCAGCCCGGCTGGACTCCTCGATTCAAATTCATTGATTTTCGGGCGCGCAGGCGGCATGGCTCGCGCGCAAGGTTTGGACACAGATGATAGCGAAACCGTGGATGCTGGCGCATGGCCGCCATCTCGATCTCGGCGGCAAGGGGCTAGTCATGGGCGTGCTCAACGTCACGCCCGACAGCTTTTCGGATGGCGGCCGGTTCGATACGGTCGCGAATGCCCTTGCCCAGGCGCGCCGCATGGCGGCCGAGGGGGCGGCGATCATCGATGTCGGCGGCGAGTCGACACGGCCGCAGGCCGAGCCGGTCTCGGCGTTCGAAGAGCAGCGGCGCGTGTTGCCGGTGATCGAGGCGCTGTCGGCGGAGCGGTTCTGCCTGATTTCGGTCGATACCTACCGCGAGGAGACGGCACGTCTCGCCGTGGCGGCGGGCGCGCATATCGTCAACGATGTCTGGGGGCTTCAGCGCGAACCGGATATCGCCCGCGTGGCGGCCGAGACGGGAGCCGGGCTGGTCATCATGCATACGGGCCGCGAGCGCGAAAAGCTGGCCGACGTGATCGCCGACCAGTTCGCGTTCCTCGGCCGGTCGCTGGAGGTCGCCGAGGCGTCCGGCGTGCAGCGCGACCGCATCGTGCTCGATCCCGGCTTCGGTTTCGCCAAGGAACCGGATGAAAACCTCGACCTGATGGCACGTTTCGAAGAACTGCATGCTTTCGGGCTGCCGCTTCTGGCCGGCACATCGCGAAAGCGCTTCGTCGGCCACGTCACCGGTCGTGACGCCGACGGGCGCGACATCGGCACGGCGGCGACGAGCGTGATCTTGCGACTGAAGGGCGCCGCGCTGTTTCGCGTCCACAATGTCGCGGTAAACATGGATGCGCTGGCCTTCGCCGATGCCATGCTCGAGCGCGACGGGGCAGGGCGGACTGCCGCCGGCATGTCGAGGGTGAGCGATGTCCGGGCGCAATAGAGAGCGGGCCTATCTCGGCCTCGGCGGCAATCTCGGCGATCCCGCCAAGTCGATGGCCGCGGCGCTGCGCATCCTCGACGCCGATCCGCTGACCGAAATCGTGTCGGTGTCCTCGCTCTACCGCACGCCGCCCTGGGGCAAGACCGACCAGCCCGATTTCCTCAATGCCGCGGCCGAGGTGCTGACCAGCCACTTGCCGCGCCAACTTCTCGATCTTTGCCTGGATGCGGAGCGGAGGCTGAAGCGGGTCCGCCAGGAGCGCTGGGGCCCGCGGCTGATCGACATCGACTTGCTGATCTTCGGCGACGAGGCCGTGCACGAGGAGGGGCTCGACATACCGCATCCGCGCATGCTGGAGCGGGCCTTCGTGCTGGCGCCGCTGGCCGAGATCGCGCCGGACGTCGTCGCCGGCGGGCGCACGCTGGCGGAGCATCTGGCGAAATCCGACACGGCAGGCATCGAACGGCTGCGGTCCGGTCGCAACTGGTGGAGAGCTTAGCGCCCTCAGCCGGCGAAGCCGCCGCCTTCGAGGAAGGCCTTTTCCTCTTGCGTGGTCTCGCGACCGAGCGCCGGATTGCGGTGCGGGAAGCGACCGAACCGCTCGATGATGTCGCGGTGGATGACCGCGTAGTTGAGGAATTCTTCCCCATAGGGCGCGGAGAGTTCGACCGAAAGGTGCTGGTCTGCCAGGTTTTCCGAATGCTCGAAGGGGAGCACGAAGAATATGCGCAGTTCCGCCGCGACCTGCTCGACAAGTCCGGCATCGAAGGCCTTGCGCGCGAAATAGCGGGCGAGCGGATCGGTTGCGAACATGTGCCCCGTGCCCCGGAAGCAGTTGCGCGGGAACTGGTCGAGCAGGATCATCAGCGCCAGCGCGCCTTCGGGATGGTCCATCCAGTCGTCCAAATCACGCCTGGCCGCCGCGAAGTGCAGATCTCTGAACCGGGCGTGGAAGGCGGCGTCGAACGCGGCGTCCTTGGTAAACCAGGCCTCGTAACCGGCATCCTTCCAGAATCGCACGACATCTGCCGCACGCGGGTCCAGTCCAGCCATGTCAAGCTCCTTCGTCTGCGTTAGAGGCCTTGCTGCCCAGCGCATCGGCCGCGCCTTCATTCATCGCCCGGCCGGGGCGCCTGGGCGGTGCCAACGGGGTCGGCGCGGGTTCGGGGATGTTGCCTTTCATCAGACGGCGACCCGCTTGCAAGCCGCCGGAGATCTGCAACTCCAGCCGTTCGGCATCGCGGCGGCGGACATCGGCGATGACATCCGCCACCTCGGCCTGCTCGACGCCGAGTTTCTCCAGCGTCGCGCCGCCGAAGAGCAGGGCGGATTCGAAGGTCTCGCGTATCTGGTACTCGACTCCCACATTCATGAGCCCGATCGCGGTACCGCGGTCGAAGGCGCGCGCCAATACCGGAATGAACGGGAATTCGGCCTTCATGTGCTCGGCGATGCGCATGGCGACCTCCGCGCTGTCGACGCAGATCAGGACCGCGCGCGCCCGTCCGGCGCCGGCGGCGTGCAATATGTCGAGACGTGCCCCGTCTCCGTAGTAGACCTTGAAGCCGAAGTCGGCGGCGGCCTGGATCATCTCGACGTCATTGTCGATGATCGAGACGTCGAGGCCCCTGAGCAACAGGGGTTGGCTGACGATCTGGCCGAAACGGCCGAAACCGATGATGAGCACGCTGCTGTCCAGCCCGTCCGCAACCTCGACGCCTTCGAGCGACTGTTCGTCCTTCCGCGTCATCGCGCGCAGGACGATGATGGCGAAGGGGGTGAGGATCATCGAGACGATGATGATGGCGGTGAGGACGGCGCTGGCCTCGGCGTCGATGATGCCGACAGCGGCGGCAGCACCGTAAAGCACGAAGGCGAATTCGCCGCCCTGCGCCATGACGACCGCGCGATCGAGTGCATCGCGATGATTTGAGCGGAAGCGGGCGACGGCATAGATGCCGACCGCCTTCATCGTCATGTAGGTGACGACATAGATCGCGACCAGACGCCAGTTCTCGGCGACGACCGGGAGATCGAGCGACATGCCGACCGCCATGAAGAACAGCCCGAGCAGGATGCCGCGGAAGGGCTCGATGTCAGCTTCGAGCTGGTGGCGAAAGGTCGATTCGGACAACATGACCCCAGCGAGGAAGGCGCCCATCGCGGTGGAAAGCCCGCCGAGCTGCATGGCGAGCGCGGAGCCGAGCACCACCAGCAGCGCCGCTGCGGTCATGACCTCGCGGGCGTGAGAATCCGCCAGCACGCGGAACAACGGGTTGAGTAGATAGCGTCCGGCGACGATCAGGCCGACGATCGAGGCGACGCCGATCCCGATGTCGACGAGACGTTCCGAGAGGCTCGTTTCGGTGGCCACGGGCGCGAGGAAGACGACCAGCGCCAGCAGCGGGACGATCATCAGATCCTCGAAGAGAAGGATCGACACCATGCGCTGGCCGCGCGGCGAGGAGACTTCGCCACGCTCCTCCAGTATCTGCATGACGACCGCCGTCGAGGTGAGAACGAAGCCAACGCCGGCGACGAAGGCGACGTTGACAGGGAAACCGCCGATCACGCCGACGAGCGTGAGCAACAGCGCGCAGAAGCCCACCTGAGCGGCACCAAGCCCGAATATCTGCTGCCTGAGGCCCCAGAGCCGCGAGGGCTGCATCTCGAGGCCGATGATGAAGAGGAACATGACGACGCCGAGTTCGGCGACATGGAGTATGGCTTCGGGCTCGTGGAAGATCGCCAGGCCGAACGGACCAATGACGAGGCCGGCCGCAAGGTAGCCGAGAATGGAGCCGAGCCCGACGCGCCTGAAGATCGGCACGGCGACGACGCCCGCCGTCAGCAGCGCCACCACCTGAACCAGTTCGCTGCCCGCTGCCGCTTCCGCCGCCATGCGCCATCCCGAATGCGTGGTGCCGCCCGCGAACGCGGTCGGAAGCCCAAGATAGGTGCTGGTCAGGCGGTCAAACAACCCCTTGAATCGCCGGACACCAGCGGCGGCATCGCGGACGCCGCAGCGTCTGAGGGGTGGGAGGGCTTACTGCCGGGCGATGGCGCCGACGGCGATATCGTCAACGCGCTTCAGGCTCATGCCGATGACGGGCACCATGTCATCGTCGACGCGCACAGAGATCGTGACGTTCATGGTGTTGTCGTCGGGCAGGCGTGCTTGCATGATGCCGCGCAGTGCGTTGCGGTTGATGGCGAAGACGACCTTCCGGTCGTTGACGACATTGCCGGAGACGATGTCGAGCCCCGAGCCTTCGGCGCCGTCCATGAACTTGCCCTGATAGCCGACCTTGCCGCTCTGGACCACGCTCGCCGACATCTTCTGCATAAAGACGCCGACGCGGCAGCCGCCGTCGAGGGCCATGCCGAGCTTCCTGGCAGGGGTCGTTCCGGCAAAGGTGCAGTTGAACTTCGTACCCTTGTATTTTCCGGCCACGATCTCGCCGGCGCCTGCCCATGACCCTTCTACCGAGTGGAAGAAGCTACGGTCGCGCTCGCCGGCTGCGACTGGCGCGGTCATGCCCGCCGCAATGGCCATCGACGCTGCGAGTGGCAGGATTCTGGACAGGATCGCACGCTTCATCGACACACACCTGGCAACGCAAGAGAGAGGGAAGGAACCTACCCGAACCATGACCAGAAATGGTTAATGGACCGTCTATGGCGGAGGTCGGGCGCGCTTTTCGGCAGGCTTTTCAGATCTCGTTCGAGCCGGCCTTTTTGCGCGTGAAGGAGGCCAGAGCCGACAGGAAATCGGTCATCCCCGGACGCTTCAGCGCGGAAAACGGCAATGGCCGCGTCACCTCCATGGCGGCAACGCCTATGCGGGCGGTCATCATGCCATTGACCACGCCTTCGCCGAGCTTGGCCGAGAGCTTTGCGGCGAGGCCCTGTCCGACGATCTGGTGGACGAAATCGTCGCCGGCGGCGATCGCGCCGGTCACCGCGAGATGGGCGAGCACGCCGCGCGCGAGGCGCAGGAACCCCAGCGTGCCGGGGCGTCCGCCGTAAAGTTCAGAGAGGCGGCGGATCAGGCGACCCGATTCGAACAGCACATAGGCGAGGTCGACCAGCGCGCGCGGGCTGACGGCGGTGACCAGCGACACGCGCTTGGCCGCGTCGAGGATCATCCGCGTCGCTCTCGCATCGAGGGGGCCGAGGATTTCGGTTTCGGCGATCCGGACCAGATCGGCGCCGTCGATGATGTCGTTCTCCAGGTCCTTCAGGGCCCGCCGGCCGGCTGCGGTTTCCGGCTTGTGCGACACGAAACTCGCAAGCTCGGAAACCACGGCGCGCGCCGCTTTCGGGTCGTCGCGCGCCATTGCATCCAGGGCACTGGAGCGCAGTCTTTCGACGGAGGCGAGGCGGGCAATCGCAATCATCTCGCGGAGAAGGACGACGAGCAGCGCGAGGGCCGCCAGCGCTGCCAGGCCGGCGGCCAGCCAGCCCAACCATTCGGCGCGGCTGAACAACTCGCGGATGAGTTGGTCGGCCCAGAGGCCGATCGCCAGCGACACAAGCGCGCCGAAGGCGGTGACGAAGATGGTGCCCAACCACGAGCGCCGTCGCGGTGCGGTGGGGGGCGGCGGAATCTCGTCGACGGGATCGGCTTCGGCAAACACGTCGATCTCGGCCGGTGTGACGATGGCAGTTGACCGGTCGAGCGCGCGAGGCCTTCTCTGAGCGACCGCCTCGACGCCCGGATCTGATTTCGCTTCCGGCTCGACGCGGAAAGCAGCCGGCTTCCTCGGGACGCTCATGCCAGATGGTCTCCGATCAGGAACTGCAGCGCGCGGTCGAGCCTGATGTGCGGCAGCGACAGCTTCAGGCCGTCGGCATCGCGTTCGAGCTTCGGCGGGCGAAAACGAACGAAGCGGATCGGCGGTTCGGGCTGGGGTGTTCCATCTGCCGGTTCTTCAAAGATCGAATCAATCTTCGCCGGCAAGTCACCGGGAAATATGGCGGTTTCGGTCTTGCCGTCGAAGGTCTCGCCGCCGATCGTTTCGCCCCTCAGCGGGGTTCCGATGATGACGGGCAGCGTCTCGCGTCCTTGCTTGACCGTGCCCTCGCGGGTGGCGCGGACGGCGGCCATCGCCAGCACATCGACCGTGGCTCCGGAAAAGTCCGCCCGGCTGATCGCCCGGTCGGCCAAGCGGCGCACGATTGCCTGCAGGCGATCGTGGCTCTCGTGGTGCAGATGGTCGGCCTTGGTCGCGGCGATCAGGATGCGGTCGATGCGCCGCGAGAAGAAGTCGGTGAGAAAGCCGCCGCGGCCTGGCCGGAAACAGGCAAGAATCTCCGTCACCGACCGCTCCAGGTCGGCAATCGCGCCCGGTCCCGCGTTCAGAGCCTGCATGGCGTCGATGAGCACGATCTGCCGGTCGAGCCGCGCGATGTGCTCGCGAAAGAACGGCTTCACCACATGCGTCTTGTAGGCCTCGTAGCGGCGTTCCATCATGGCATGCAGGGACCCGGAGCGGGGCCTGGTGTCGGCGAGGCCGGGCAGCGGCGCGAAGGTCAGCGCAGGCGAGCCGTCAAGGTCGCCAGGCATCAGGAAACGGCCGGGCGGCAGGGTCGACAGCGCCCGCTCATCCAGCTTGCAGGCCTTGAGGTAGGCGGCGAAGGATTCGGCCAGCCTGCGCGCCAGCATCTCGCTGGCGTCCGCCCTGGGGTCCACCGTCCCGGCCAGTTGCAGCCAGTCCTGTGACAGGCCGGCACGCACCGGCAGTTCCGCCAGTTCGAACGCGTCGCGGGAGAACTCGGCGTAGCTCTTGCCCAGCAAAGGCAGGTCGAGAAGCCATTCGCCCGGATAGTCGACAATGTCTATCGACAGCCGCCCTCGCGAAAAAAGACGGCTCCAGCCGGATGCCGACTCGAATTCTATCGTCAGCCGCAGCTCCGAGATGGCCCGGGTCGAGTCCGGCCATGTCCGCTGGTCGACCAGCGCCGCTATGTGATCCTCGTACTGGAAGCGGGGCACCGCGTCGTCGGGCTGTTCCTCGAGCAGGGCGCGCGAGATGCGCCCCGACTTTCGTGCCTCGAACAGGGGCAGGCGGCCGCCATGCATCAGATTGTGTACGAGAGCGGAGATGAAAACGGTCTTGCCGGCGCGCGACAGGCCGGTGACGCCGAGCCGGATGGACGGCGAAAACAGCGCCGCGGCGCGACCCGACAAGGTGTCGAGCGCAATCCTCGTCTCGTCGGTGATGGTGGTCAGCGCTGTCGCCAAATTGGTGTTCTGCCCGCGTTGCAACGTCCGATATAGGCAATGGCCGCGCCGTTTGGAATGGCGGGCAACCGTCAGTGGTGCGCGGGCACGTAGAAGGCCTCGAGATATCCGCCGCCGGGCGAGGCGTGCTTCAGGCTGCCCGGAAATGCGACGACCGCAAGCGCCGAGGCCGGAAATCCCAAGGTGAGCGCAGCCAGCGCCTGGGCTTCGCCGTCACCGGAAATCGCCGTTACGAGATCCTCCATCATCGGATTGTGCCCGATGACGAGAACAGACCCGCTGGCGGCGTTTTCATGGATGAGGGCAAGGTAGCCGGCTGCATCGTCGCTGTAGAGCCTGTCCAGAAAGATCACGCGGCCGGTGTCCGCCTGGCCGGCTACCCCCTCCAAGGTCTCGCGGGCGCGGAGCGCGTTCGAGCAGAGCGTGATGTCGGGCACGTAACGGCGGCTGCGCATCTCGGCGCCGACAGTTTCCGCCTCGGCACGACCGGAAGGATCGAGCGGCCTGTCGAAATCGCGCACGCCCGGCAGCGCCCAGCCGGCTTTGGCGTGCCGCAGAAGAAACAACCTGCTCAAAGACGGCTCCTCCCGACGGCGGCAATTCCGCCAGTCGGTCTGGATTTAGCGATGCGTGAAGTCCGGCGCAACATGCCGAAGGCAGGCCGATCCCGCAGCGATCGGCGCTGCCCAATTTCGGTCATGGAAGCGGTGCATGTGGCTCGAATCTGGCATGAGCCTTGCTTCTGACAATTGCGTGAATGCGGCGCTGAATGGCCTTGTGCGGTCATTGCAGCCCGAATATATAGGCGCCCAAAATGGGTAAGTGGGGTGAGTCGAATGAACGATCTCGTTACTGCCGATTATGTGCCCTCCGACGACGAACCGTTCATGAACGAGCGGCAGAAGGCGTATTTTCGGGGCAAGTTGGTTACCTGGAAAAACGACATCCTTCGTGAAGCTCGCGAAACCCTCGAAATCCTGCAGCAGGAAAACGCCAACCACCCCGACCTCGCGGACCGCGCGTCGTCCGAAACGGATCGCGCCATCGAGCTTCGCGCCCGTGACCGCCAGCGCAAGCTAATCGCCAAGATCGACTCTGCGCTGCAGCGAATCGAGGAAGGCACGTATGGCTACTGCGAGGAAACCGGCGAGCCAATCGCGCTCAAACGCCTCGATGCCCGTCCAATCGCGACCCTGTCGATAGAGGCGCAGGAACGCCACGAGCGGCGAGAGAAAGTCTATCGCGACGATTGATCCCGATCTATCGGATGAAACAAAAAGGCGGCTTCGGTCCGCCTTTTTTGTCAGATCGATCCGCCGCTGCGCGGACTAGATCCACCCCGGCTGTTTTGCCGATAGCTGGCGCTACGCGGCGCGCACCGCCTCATTGCTTGTTCGAAAGTTCCCCGAGCAGCTTGGTCATCTCGTCGTCGAGCGTCATCTCCACGGGTTTTGCAGGCGTACTGGGAGGTGCTTCATCAAAGCTGACTTCGAGTTCCCTGAGCAGCGCGTCGTCGAGGCTGCTGGAGCGTGCCGGCGGCTTTGAGGGTGGAGGCTGCCTGATCGTCGTGGACATGCCCGGAATGTTGTGCCCTGGCGCAACCGGGGAGAGTCGAGGCGGGTTCGATCTTGCGGGCGGCAGAGGTGTTTCGCGTATCGGGGGCGGCCGGGCGCCGGTCTGCCTGGTCGGGCGCGGCGGCTGCGCCGGACGTTCCGGCTGCCGCACGGGCTGAGGAACCCGTTCGGGGGCTCGCGCCGACTGTGGCGCGGCTCCGCCCCTGATCGGCAGAGCCGGCAGTTGCATTGGCTCCGGCGCGCGCTGCCTGGCCGGGGCCTGGGGCGGTGCGGCGGGAATCGGGGACGTGGGAAGCGGAGCGGGCGCGGGCGCTTCATAGGCGCTCTCGCTGCCGAAGACTGACGGCGATCGCCGCGACTGGCCAAGCCGAATTTCGCGTTCGACCACCACGTCGGTCGGTCCGCCGATAAGCAGCAGGTGCTCTATGTCGTCGCGTCGCACCAGGACGAGCCGGCGGTGGCTGTCGACGGCAGTGGCGTCCATCACCGCAAGCCGCGTCTTGCGATTGCGCCCGCCGGCGACGAAAGTGCCGAAGGTCATGCTTCGGACCAGCCGGATGATCACCAGCACGATCACCAGCAGGATGAGGGCGGCGAATGTCCATAAGACAGCCGTGGCGAATTCCGGACCGCCCAGGCCTTCGAACCATCCGGTCATAGAATTCCCCGTCATCGCGATAAAAGTAGCGCGCGACAGTAACCCCGGAGGGCCGGCATCCGCAAGTTGCCTTCCGGTTGAGTTTTTCGCGATATGTGCTTCCGGGCGCATTTTCCGCGGCCTTTTTGGGGCTGGACCTTTTCCAGCCGGGGAGAATGTGATTCAACCGGTTGGCGGCAGGGGAGCCGCCACTTCGGGAATCACCTTCTGATGGCAAGAGAGCCGCGCGGCGACTTCTATCCGCTTCCGATCGTTGACCAGAACACGCGTCCTGGCGCGGTTACCCGCCTCATCGTCTTCGTCGTCGTGCTGACTGGCGCGGCAATCGTCTTCGGCATCTTCCGCGAACGCCTGGGCGACCCGTTCCTGCTCGGTATGCTCGGCGTGCTGGCGATGATCGGCGTCGGCTACCTCTTTGCCACCGCAATCGGCTTCGTCCAGATCGCGCCGCGCTCGACAACGGACGAAATGTCGAAGGCCTTCGTCGATTCCATGTCGCAGGGTCTGCTCGTCACCGACACCAAGCGGCGGGTCGTCTATGCCAATAAGGCCTATGGCGAGATGACCGGGGCCTCGTCCCCCGCCGACATCAAGACCGTCGAGAACCTGCTTTCCGACGTCCCCGAGGCGTCGTCGACCATCTACCGGCTTGCTTCCGGCCTCACAGATGGAATCGCCGGCGACGGCGAGTTCAGGCTCGCACAGGCCATTCGTCCAGGCGCCGAACCCGGTGCGCGCTGGTACAGGGTAAGAGCGCGCGCCTTCAACGCGCCGGGCCAGCGGCAGCCGCTGCTCGCCTGGCAACTCACCGACATCTCCCGGGAGCGCGCGGAGCAGGAGCGTTTCTTCCTCGACCTGCAGAAGGCCATCGATCATCTCGACCACGCGCCGGCCGGCTTCTTCTCGGCCGACCAGGAGGGTCGCGTCACCTACATCAATGCGACGCTGGCCGAATGGCTGGGCGTCGACCTCGCAAACTTCACGCCGGGTGCCACGACGCTGCCGGAAATTGTCGCCGGCGACGGCATGGCGCTGATCAATTCGGTCAAGGCCGATCCGGGCACGACGCGCAACGCCGTCATCGACCTCGACCTGGCGACGATGACCGGCGAGGCACTGCCGGTGCGCTTCATGCACCGCGTCTCGGCCAGCCGCGACGGGACGGCGGGGGCGAGCCGCACCATCGTGCTGAACCGCATGCAGGGAGAGGATTCCTCCGCCGAACTCAGGGCGTCCGAGATACGCTTCACCCGCTTCTTCAACTCGACCCCGATGGCGATCGCGGGCGTCGACCAGCAGGGGCGCATCGTGCGCACCAACGCGCCGTTCCTGTCGCTGTTCTCCGCCGTCGTCGATCGCGACGCCGTCGACCGCAAGGTGCGGATCGACGCGGTAATCCACGAGCGCGACCGGGGCGCCTTCGCTGCGGCGCTTGAAAGGGCGCGCCTGAAACAGGCGGACATCGCGCCGATCGACACCGTGTTGCCGAACAACGAGGAACGTCATATCCGCTTCTACGTCAACGCGGTGGCGGACGGCACCGGTGGCGAGGGAGCTGAGGAGACGGCGATCGTCTATGCGGTCGACACGACCGAGCAGAAGGCGCTCGAAGGCCAGATGGCGCAGAGCCAGAAGATGCAGGCGGTCGGCCAGCTTGCCGGCGGCATAGCGCACGACTTCAACAATGTGCTGACCGCCATCATCATGGCCTCGGACCTGCTTCTGACCAATCACCGGCCATCGGACCCTTCGTTCCCCGACATCATGAACATCAAGCAGAATGCCAACCGTGCCGCCTCGCTGGTGCGGCAGCTGCTGGCGTTCTCGCGCAAGCAGACGCTCCGGCCCGAGGTGCTCAACCTGACCGACGTGCTGGCTGATTTGCGCATGCTTCTGGCGCGGCTGGTCGGTAACCAGATCAAGCTCAAGGTCGATCACGGGCGCGACCTGTGGCCTGTCAAGGTCGATATCGGCCAGTTCGAGCAGGTCGTGGTCAACCTTGCCGTCAATGCGCGCGACGCGATGCCAGAAGGCGGCGAACTGACGGTGCGAACCAAGAATGTCGGCGCCGACGAGACCAAGGCCTACGGCTACCGCGAGATCGCGCCGGCGGATTATGTGCTGGTCGAGGTCGAGGACAGCGGCACCGGCATTCCGCCGGATGTGCTGGAGAAAATCTTCGAGCCGTTCTTCACGACCAAGGAGGTCGGCAAGGGTACGGGGCTCGGGCTGTCGATGGTCTACGGCATCATCAAGCAGACAGGCGGCTTCATCTATTGCGACTCTGAGGCAGGCAAAGGCGCGGTGTTCCGTATCTTCCTGCCCCGCCATGTGCCGGGGGCGGCTGCGCAGACCGAGGCGGAGCAGCAGGGAGCGGCTTCCTCGGCGAGCGATGCGACGCAGGCCTCCGCCAAAGCTCTGGATGCGGCGAGGGACCTCTCCGGCTCGGCCACCGTGCTGCTGGTCGAGGATGAGGACGCGGTGCGGATGGGCGGGGTGAGGGCACTGACCTCGCGCGGCTACACCGTGCACGAGGCGTCGTCGGGCGTCGAGGCGCTGGAGATATACAACGAACTCGGCGGACAGATCGATATCGTCGTTTCGGACGTGGTAATGCCGGAAATGGATGGGCCGACGCTGCTCGGCGAATTGCGCGAGCTCAAGTCCGACATAAAATTCATCTTCGTGTCCGGCTATGCCGAGGATGCGTTCGCCAAGAACCTGCCTGCGGACGCGAAATTCGGCTTCCTGCCGAAGCCGTTCTCGCTGAAGCAGCTTGCGACGGTGGTGAAGGAAGTGCTGGAGGCCGACTAACCGGTACGCCGGTCGCTATTCCGGATGGAAAGCCGGTTCCGCCTGGAATTGCCGGAACATTGCACGACGTCACAATTTCGACGCCGGCTGCGGGGATAGGCAGATTGTGGGTCGGGCTGGGAGTGCCGATGACGCCGCATATCGAGGCAGCCAAGGGGGACTATGCGGAACGGGTGCTGCTGCCTGGCGATCCCGACCGCGCCGCCTGGATCGCCGGGAGATTCCTCGATCAGCCGCGACAGGTGAATGCGATCAGGGGCGCACTTGGCTTCACCGGGTCCTATCGCGGCATGCCGGTCAGCGTGCAGACCACCGGCATCGGGCGCCCCTCGCTTTCGATCTACGTACATGAACTCTTCACCGTTTTCGGCGTCAGGACGATCGTGCGGGTTGGCAGCTGCGGCAGTCTCGACGACGACGTGGGACTGCGCTCGCTGGTGATCGCCGAGTCAGCGGTGATGGACTTCGAGGTCGAGAACGCCGATGCGTGGCGCCGCCCTGATCCGGCGCTCTACGAGACTGCGGCGATGCTGGCGGGACGCGGGGTCAGGAGCCGTGCCTGCCCGATGGTGTCGAGCGACGTCTTCTACCACGGCGATCCGCTCGGCCGCTTCGCCGGGGCGCGGGGGCGGGGCGCACTGGCCTGCGATATGGAGACGGCCCCCATCTACGACATGGCGGCGCGTTTCGGGGCGAGGGCGCTGTCGATGTGCACGGTCGTCGATAGCCTCGTCACCGGCAAGGAGATCGACCGTTCGGAACGCCAGGCGGTGTTCGGGCCGATGGCCGAACTGGCGCTCGAAACGCTCGTCGCCGACCGGGACGGCGCGGCGCGTGAATACAATTTTAGCCATCCGTGATATGCTAGAATCAACCTGTCGAGTCGAGTTCCTGTGTGCGCGAGCATCGGATTCGTCCGGAACCGCTTCTCAATTCCGGTGCGATGTCCAGTGCGTTCTTGTGAGGTCCCGAGTAAGCGGGCGAGGGGATGCTGCTTCGACAAGTTCCGCACAAGCAACGCACCCCAGAATGTTCCCGCAATCTGTCGTTCTTCACTGCGTTGAGCCAACGAACGGGGACGGTTCATGGACCACTACGTCGAGGACAACTCCAAGCAACGGCTGACCGATCGGCTGGATATCATTGCCGCCATCAACATCCTGAGGTCGGAAGGATATGACCACGAGGATCTGATCCGTGAGATCACGCGCATCTTCTATATCGATCTCGACGAATACAACGACATCGTCGCTCACGCGGCTTGAGCAGGATGGCGGCAGGCGGCAAGGACGACAACCCTAGCGCTTGTTTTTGCGGCCGTTCTTGTCCTGGCCTGACCTGACCACGCCATAATCCTGCGACTTGGCGTCGGGATCGGCAAGCAAGAAGCCCTCGGCGGCGAGGCCGCGTCGAAGCAGTTCGCGCACGGCCGCAGCACGGCTCGGCATGCGCTTGTCGAAACGGCAGTTCTCGACCGCGACCAGCTCGGTTGCGGATAACATGATCTGCAAGCGCTCGGCGCGCTCCAACTCAGCCAATGTGGAAGACCCTCAAATTCCGCCGTGTGTACAACAAATGAGTAGAAGGCTGGTTCCCACAATTTTTGTCATAAGCAGCACTATGACGCAAGACGGCCTTGATGCCGAAATGCGCCTCCGGGGCGTTAGGCTGCCACACCGCATACTGCATAGAGTACACTAGGGAGGTATTTTACTAACTTATTGAAAATATTGAAAAAAATTAGGTTTTTGCTTGCAATTTTCGAGACGGTCGCGCATGGTGACCGGAGAAGCCGCTCACAGAACGGCGATAGCGTGGGGCGCGCACTATGAAATTCGAATTGTCACAGAGGGTTATGGAAGATTTGACGCAAACGGTGCAGGCCACCTTCAACTCGAAGGGCATCATCAACGTGTCGGCGATAGCGGAGGAAATTCGCAGCCGCAACGAATCCGAGAACGTCGCGCTCGAAGACATAATGGCGCAAGTGCTCGCTCATGCGCAGTTGCTCA
>JALYWP010000291.1 GCA_030852655.1 Pseudomonadota bacterium
TGCTCGCGCGCCGAGCAGTCAGGATAAAATTGCGCGCGCTCTGCCCACTGTCTGTCGGCACCAGCGAGAAGCGCATCGCCAACGGCATAACGATGTGATTGGAGATCATCGTCGAAAGGGCGATCGACGAGACGATCACCATCGAGGTTGCGGACGAAAAACCGCCGATAAAGGCGAGCAGGCCGATCGTCTCCTGCCCGTTGGTCATCGGCAGGGTCAGCACGAAGAGATCGGGATCGGAACCCGCCGGCAGGTAGTTCAGGCCGGCCATCGCGATCGGGATCACGAACAGGTTCATCAGGAAGAGATAGAACGGAAACATCCAGGAGGCCGTGCGGATCTGCTCGTCGCTGGAATTCTCCACGACGGTGACCTGGAACTGCCGCGGCAGGCAGATGACGGCCGCCCCGGCAAGGAAGCACAGCGCGACCCAGCGCGACCCGAAGCCCTGCTCCGGATTGATCAGGCTCACCGGCGCGTTGCGGAACATCTCTTCGGGCGTTTCCGAAAGGGCCACGAAAACCCAGATACCGACGGCCAGAAAGGCGATGAGCTTGACCAGGGCCTCGACGGCGATCGCCGCGATCACGCCATGGTGGCGCTCGTTGACGTCGATGTTGCGCACGCCGAACATGATGGAAAAAAGGCAGAGGCCGGCCGCCAGCCAGAATGCGACGACGAAATCGGGCTCCAGACGCTGCGAGGCAGCGACAAGTGCGCCGGCCGGATAGGTGATGACCTGGAAACTCGCGGTGATCGCCTTCAACTGCAGCGCGATGTAAGGGGTGATTGCCACCAGGGCCAGGATGGTGATCAGCGCGCCGAGCGCAGGGTTCTTGCCGAAGCGGGCCGAGATGAAATCGGCGATCGACGTGGTGTGGTGGATGCGCCCGATCGTGACCAGCTTTCGCAGAAACAGCCACCAGCCGACGAAGACGATGGTAGGGCCGAGATAGATCGTCAGGAACTCCAGGCCGTTCTTGGCTGCCGACCCGACCGACCCGAAAAAGGTCCAGGAACTGCAATAGATCGAAATCGACAGTGTGTAGACCAGTGGCGAGGAGAGCCATCCGCTCGGATCCTTGCGCGCCCGCCTGTCGCCGGCGAAGGCGACGCCGAACAGGATGGCGACATAGATCAGGCAGACGAGGACGACGAGATTGACGTGCAGCATCAGCGCCCGTCCGCCCGCGGCGGCTCCTCGACATCCGGCGGCACGTTGGGGCCGCCATGCGGCTCGACGCGGCGGGCCACCAGCCAGGCGGCCAGAACGATCACGGCCCAGATGCCGAACACATAGACGACGATGAGCGGCACGCCCGCGATGGTGCCTGGCGCGGCGAAGATCAGAATGAATGGCGGCAGAAGCAGTATGGCGGCCGCGACAGGCAGAATCTTGGCAGCGTCGTGCGCGGCGCGAGCATCGGCCGACGGGCGTCTCATCGCAGGGCGGCGTCCTCGGCGAGGCGCGAGACCCGCTCGACCACGTCGGCGTTGGAGAAGGGTTTGGTGATGAAGGCGTTGGCGCCGATCGCCTCGGCTGTCTGCCGGTCGTTGGACTGGCCCTTGGCGGTCAGCACGACAACCGGCAAGGACGACAGCGACTTGTCGGAACGAATAGCCTTCAGCACGTCGAGGCCGTTCATACCGGGCAGCATGATGTCGAGAACGAGGACCTGGAAGGCCTGCCGGCGCACCCGGTCGAGCGCTTCGGCGCCATCGCTCACCGTGTCGACCTCGAACCCGGCGCGTCTGAGGATGAAACTCAGCGACTCCACGATGTTGGGCTCATCTTCGACGATGAGTATGCGAGCCTTGGCCATTCCGATCCGATCCCCCTTCGGCTCCGGTCTTTTCCCAAACTAATACAGTAAGCCGGCATCACACATAGGCTTTTGGACTAATTACGGTCGACATCAGGCGATCAGCGGCGCCTCCTGACGGTGTCCGCAATCGGTGCGCGGACACAGACGGCAGATGGTGCCGATCGGCACCATCGCAGTGCTGCGGTCGATGCCGTCTCCGTAGACGACGCTTGCGGCGTCGGCGGCTGTGCAGGCAAGCATCACCGACATGAGATGCCGCGGCAGGGCGGCGGCGGGCGGTTGTTTCTCGATGGCGCGGGCAAAGAACAGGAACTGTTCGCCCGACGGCAGCGCGCCAAAACTTCGCGCCGTAACGCCCGGCGTCTGGAACGCCGCGTGGATCGCCCACAGCGGACAGGCATTGCCGTAGCGCGGCAATGGCAGGCGCGGTAGCGGCAGGCGCTTGGTGACGTAGCCGGACACATCGGAGCGCATGAAGGCAAAGCGCACACCCTCCGCGCCCGGGCGTCGAAGCGTCGCCAGCCGGTGCGCCGCCTGCTCGTAGGAAACCCCGAACAACCGCGTCAACGCGTCCAGATCGTAGCGATGGCGCCGGGCGGCTTCCAGAAAGGCGTCGTACGGCATCAGCACTGCCGCCGCCGCATAGGCGTCGAGCGCGGACGCGGCGAGCCTGCGCGATTCTTCGGAGATCAGCGCCGGATGTGTTTCGACAAGCGTGCGCGTCGCCGCGCGGGCGTCGTCGCTCAGAGCCTCGCGCAGCAGGCCGAAACGGCGCGCCTCGGCGGTGCGGGCAAAGGACGGCTCCGGTCGATCGAGGCGTCTGGTGCCGATCCGTTGCGCGGCTGCCGCTTCCGGCGTTTCGTCGGCAAGTCGTGATTCCAGGAAGCTGGCGGCCAACTCCTCCAGAACCGGAAAATAATTGCCGGTGGCCAGGATGAAGGCATCGACATGCTCGGCCGGCGTTGCCGAGCGCACGCGCATATGGGCACTGTCGAAGAAGTCGAGCAGCGATTTCGCGGCGCCGGACAGTTTTTGCGCGTCGCCGGCGACGATCGAAAGGAAGCGGCGGCGATCGGCTTCCGCCAGCCCCTCGTCGTCTTCCAGGATTTCGGCAGCCGAGCGGATCGACGTGGCGTTGGTCAGCATGCGGTGGACGCTGTCGCCGAGAAACGGGTCCCGGTTCAGCCTGTCGGCAAGCGCCGTCACGGCTTCGCTCTTGTTGAGCCATGCCCGGTGGAGCCTCAGCACGAAGTCGGCCCAGCCTGGGTTGCGGCCAACCAGTTCCGCTGCCGGACCGGGATGTCCGGCGGGGTCGGCGATCTCGGGTTCGGCGGCGATCTCGTCGAGGCTCGCGACGACGCGCAGTTCGGCGGCGCCGTCCAGTTCGGCGCGGTCGACGGCCAGTTCGGCGGCGATGCGGTCGACAAGTGCGCCGCCGATGGCGCGTTTGTTGAGCTCGATGAGGTTAAGGTAGGACGGCGAAATCCCGACGCGCCGGGCCAATTCGCCCTGTGTCAGGCCGAACCTTCGACGTAGCGCCCGGATCTTCAGGCCGACCAGATTCTGGCTCATGCGTACCTCGCCGGCATTTCTTTGTAAATTACCGACAGAAAACTCCATAAGCAATTACAAAAATTTACAAAATATACATGTTAAACCAATGGCTTATTGTCTCAACGACAGAATGCGTCGACTATGCACCCAGGCGACAAGCGCCTCGATCGCGTCAGCCGGGGGGCGGCGCGGCATCCACGGGAGGAATTCGCATGAAATTTAAAAACATGAATCGTCGTCTGTTTCTGAGGAACAGCGCAATCGCCGGCGTCGGCCTCGCCGCGCCCATGCACTTCGTTCGTGGCGCCTATGCACAGGACATCTCCTGCAACGTGCCGACGGGCGACACGGTGACGTTCGGCTGGAGCGTACCGCTGACCGGCGCCTATGCGGACGAGGGCGCCGACGAGTTGAAGGCCTTCCAGCTTGCCGTGAAGCATCTGAATGGCGAAGGCGACGGCGGGCTGATTGCCACAATGAAGCCCACCGCGCTCAAGGGCAACGGCATCCTCGGCAAGAAGGTCGCCCAGGTGCACGGCGACTCGCAGACCAAGACCGACGCGGCTCGCGACAACGCCAAGCGCATGATCGAGCGCGACGGCGCCATCATGATCTCCGGCGGTTCGTCCTCGGCCGAGGCGGTCGCGGTGCAGTCGCTCTGCCAGGACATGGGCGTCATCCACATGTCCGGCCTGACCCACTCCAACGACACCACCGGCAAGGACAAGAAGCGCTATGGCTTCCGCCACTTCTTCAACGCCTACCAGTCTGGCGTTGCGCTGGCTCCGGTCATCGGCGAGGCCTACGGCAAGGACCGCCGCGCCTATCACCTGACGGCCGACTACACCTGGGGCTGGACGCAGGAAGAGTCGATCAAGAATGCCACGGAGGCGCTCGGTTGGCAGACGGTCGCCGCCATACGCACGCCGCTCGGCTCGGCCGATTTCTCGCAGTACATCACGCCGGTGCTCAACTCCGGCGCCGATGTGCTGATCCTCAACCACTACGGCAAGGACATGGTCAACTCCCTGACCCAGTCCGTGCAGTTCGGCCTGCGCGACAAGCAGGTCAACGGCAAGAACTTCGAGATCGTCGTGCCGCTTTTCTCCGAACTGATGGCGCAGGGCGCAGGCGATGCCGTGAAGGGCATTTTCGGTACGTCGAACTGGGACTGGAAACTCGACGACGCGGCGACCCAGGCGTTCACCAAGTCCTTCGGTGCTGAGTACGGCACGCCGCCGTCTCAGGCGGCGCACACCTGCTACGTCCAGGCGCTGCTCTACGCCGACGCCTGCGAACGCGCCGGCACGTTCTTCGCCCCTGAGGTCATCAAGGCGCTTGAAGGTTTCGAGTTCGACGGCATGGGCAATGGACCGACGCTTTACCGCGCCGAGGACCATCAGTGCATGAAGCCCTGCCTCGTCGTGCGCGGCAAGGAGGATCCGAAGGACAAGTTCGACCTGATGGAGATCGTCGAGACCGTGTCGCGCGAGACCACCACCTACGATCCGGCCATCTTCGGCGGCGAGCTTGGTCCCTACGACGCCAAGCAGTGCTGATCCGCTGGCTCCGGCCGCCCTTGCCGCGGCCGGAGCCACTCGCCTTCAGGCATGATCGAGCGGAACCGAGCGCACCATGGATGCCATACTGCTGCAAATACTGAATGGGCTCGACAAGGGCGGCGCCTACGCGCTGATCGCGCTCGGGCTGACACTCGTCTTCGGCACGCTCGGCGTGGTGAATTTCGCGCACGGCGCGCTGTTCATGCTTGGCGCATTCTGCGCCGTCGCCTTCAACATGCTGCTCAACCTCGAGAGCGTCGTCATCGACCCCGAGCAGACGACCGCCTGGGGCAGTCCGCTGGAGGTTCGTACGCCTTATGTCGAGGCCTGGCTCGGCGACTTCGGCGCCGTCCTCAACGACTACTCGGTTCCCGCATCGATCATCCTCGCCGTTCCGGTGATGCTTTTCCTGGGCATCGTCATGGAACGCGGGCTGATCCGCCATTTCTACAAGCGCCCGCACGCCGACCAGATCCTGGTGACATTCGGACTGGCGATCGTCATCCAGGAGATCGTCAAGCATTTCTTCGGGGCCAATCCGATCCCTCAGCCGGCACCCGACGCCTTCGGCGGCACGGTCTATGTCGGCGAGTTCCTGGGCATGGGACAGACGCTTGCCTATCCCTGGTGGCGCATCGTCTATCTTCTGTTCTCGCTGGGTGTCATCGGCGCGGTGTTCGCTTTCCTGCAGTTCACCACATACGGCATGGTGGTGCGCGCCGGCATGCATGATCGCCAGACGGTCGGTTTCCTCGGCATCGACATTCAGCGCCGCTTCACGGTGGTGTTCGGATTGGCGGCGGTGGTCGCCGGCATCGCCGGCGTCATGTACACGCCGATCGTGCCGCCTGACTACCACATGGGCATGGAGTTCCTGGTGCTGTCCTTCGTGGTGGTCGTCGTCGGAGGCATGGGCTCGCTGGGCGGCGCGGTGGCGGCAGGTTTCCTGCTCGGCATTTTGCAGTCCTTCGCCTCGATGAACGAGGTCAAGGCCATCATCCCCGGCATCGACCAGATCATCATCTATCTGGTCGCCGTCGTCATTCTGTTGACCCTGCCGCGCGGACTGCTCGGCCGCAAAGGCGTGATGGAGGACTGAATGTTCGCTGGTCTTGCGCGCAACGACTGGTTCCTCTTCATCGGCTTCAGCGCCGTCATCCTGCTGATGCCGATCATCCTGCAGCCGATCGGCGCCGCCTATCCGGCGCTGATGCAGAAGATGTGCATCTTCGGCCTCTTCGCCATCGGCTTCAACATCCTGTTTGGCCTCACCGGCTACCTGTCCTTCGGACACGCCGCCTTCGTCGGTGTCGGCTCCTATGCCGCCGTGTGGTCCTTCAAGCTCCTGACGATGAACATCGTGCCGGCGATCCTCATGGCGGTGTTCTTCACCGCGCTGTTTGCGCTGGTCATCGGCTATGTCAGCCTCCGGCGATCAGGCATCTACTTCTCGATCCTGACGTTGGCCTTCGCCCAGATGTGCTACAATCTCGCCTATTCGGTGCTGACGCCGCTGACCAACGGGGAAACCGGACTTCAGCTGTCCCTCAATGATCCGCGCGTCATCGACAGGTTTTTCGGCGACGCGGGGCCAGGCCTGCCGCGGGTCAACTTCTTCGACGTCTATATCAGCGGCGGCGGTTATGCCGGCTTCTACACCTGTGCACTGGCGCTGATCGCCGGCTTTTTCATCTCGATATGCATCTTCCGCTCGCCCTTCGGCCTGATGCTGCGAGCGATCAAGTCGAACCAGAACCGCATGCGCTATACGGGCTTCAACACGCGACCCTATCTGCTCGCCGCCTTCGTCATCTCCGGCATCTATGCCGGCTTCGCCGGCGGGCTGATGGCGGCGACCGATCCGCTCGCAGGCGCCGAGCGCATGCAGTGGACGGCATCAGGTGAAGTCGTGCTGATGACGATCCTCGGCGGCGTCGGCACGCTGGTCGGGCCGGTCATCGGCGCGGCGGTGATCAAGTATTTCGAAAACATCTTCTCGTCCTTCGGCGAATCGACACTGCACAGCGTGTTCGGCTTCCTGCCGGACGTCGTCGAGCAGCCGGTCGTCTGGTTCTTCGGGCTGTTCGTCGGCGACGGCTGGCATCTCACGCTCGGCGTCGTCTTCATGCTGATCGTCATCTTCCTGCCGGGCGGCATCATGGAAGGCCTGCGCCGCATCTGGAACCTGTTCAACCGTCGCCCGGGCAATCGCGAAGCGGTGCCGGCCGCGCAAACCCAGCCGGCGGAGTAGAGCCATGTCGGACCGCAATGTCGTCCTCCACGTGGCCGATGTGCACAAGAGCTTCGGCGGGCTGCATGCGCTGTCCGACGTCGACCTGCAGGTCGAGGAGGGCACCATCCACGCCATCATCGGGCCGAACGGCGCCGGCAAGTCGACGCTGCTCAACGTCTGTATCGGGCGATTGCCGCCCGATACAGGCGCGGTGGTGTTCGACGGCCAGGTGATCACCGGCAAGCTGCCGCACGAGATCAACCAGATGGGCGTGGTGCGGGTGTTCCAGACCCCGGAAATATTCCCCGACCTCACCCTCCTTCAGAACGTGATGGTACCGGCCTTCGCCAAGCGCGACGGAGCGTTCCGGCTGAACGCCGTGCAGTCGGTCGAGAAGCGCACCGACATCCGCGACATGGCATTGCATTGGCTGGAGGACGTGGGTCTCGCCGGCCAGAGGAACGCCATAGCGGCCAGCCTGTCGCGCGGCGACAAGCGGCGGCTGGAGCTTGCCATGGGGCTGGTGCAGAACCCGCGTTTGCTCCTGCTCGACGAGCCGACAGCCGGCATGTCGCGCCACGACACCAATTCGACCATCGATCTCCTGAAGAAATTCAAGGGGCGCGGCATGACCAAGGTCATCATCGAGCACGACATGCATGTCGTGTTCTCGCTGGCCGACCGCATCACGGTGCTTGCGCAGGGCCGCATCATCGCCGATGGTTCGCCCGACGAGGTAAGGGGCAACCCCAAGGTGCAGGAAGCCTATCTGGGAGGGGTGCATTGATGAACGCGATGACGATGCCTGACGTGAAGACCGCCGAAGCGGCGCCAGCCTATTTCAGCGTACGCGACATCCACTCCTTCTACGGCGAGAGCTACATCGTCCAGGGCGTCTCGTTCGACGTCGCGGAAGGCGAGGTGGTGGCTCTGCTCGGGCGCAACGGCGCCGGCAAGACCTCGACGCTCAGGACGCTGGCGCGGGCGCTGGACCCTGAGTTGAGGCGCGGAGAGATATGGCTCGACGGCGAGCCGATCCACAAGCTCAAGGATTTCCAGGCGGCGCAGAAAGGCATCCAGCTCGTGCAGGAGGACCGCCGCATCATCCCCGGACTGACGGTCGAGGAAAATCTGCAGCTGGCGCGGATCGCCGAGCCGAAGGGCTGGGACCTGGAGCAGATCTACGCGCATTTCCCGCGATTGGCCGAACGGCGCAAGCAGGAAGGCGTCACCCTGTCGGGGGGAGAGCAGCAGATGCTCGCGGTGGCGCGGGCACTGGCACGCGACATCAAGCTTCTGCTGCTCGACGAACCTTATGAAGGGCTGGCTCCGGTAATCGTGCAGGAGATCGAGCGGATCGTGCGGGAGATCAAGCAACTCGGCATCACGACGATCATCGTCGAGCAGAACGCGGTTGCAGCACTCGAACTGGCCGACCGCGCGCTGATCCTCGACATGGGTCACATCGTCTTCGACGGGCCGGCGAATGCGGTTTTGGAAGACGCAGAGCTGCGAAATCAGTATCTCGCCATTTGACCCGCGTCCCGATGCCGCCGATGTGAAATGCGCGCGGCTGGCCCGTCGATCAGGCGTCTTTCACGATATCGTGAAGCTTCTCGACGACCAGCTTGCGCTCGTCCTCGGTCAGCACGTCGATATCGAGCATGGGAAGGCAGCGCAGCCCTTCCAGTGCCATGAACACGACGAGGGCAGAGGATTCGTCCGATGCGTTTGAGCGTATCCTGTCGACCAGCCGCCGGCTGAGTTCACGGACAGGAAGCAGGAGATCGGGATTCTCGACCAGCGCTGCAAGAAAGCCGGAGGCCGGCGGCAGCTTCTCCTTGCAGTCCATCTCGTAGAGGTCGATGCAGGCGGCAATGACGCTGTCTTCCTTGCCCCCGGTTTTTTCCGTTCTTTCGGCCAGCGCGCCCTCGAATTTGTCGAGATGGAAAGAGACGATGGCTTCCAGTAGCTTTTTCTTCGACGGGAAGTTATAGAGCAGCCCGCCTTTCGACACGCCGGCGCGATGGGCGACGGCGTCGAGCGAGACGTGACCCGGCCCTACCTCCTTCGCAAGTTCCACGGCCGCCGCCACGATCTTGTCGCGCGAGCTTGGTCTGCCTACTTTTGTCATGAACACTATCTAGCGCGGATTGACATTACCGTCCAGACGGTACAGTAATGCGGCCAGGTGGCCGACGCTAAAGGTGGCTCTGCTGGCGCCTGCAAACAATTCTTCCAACTCACATAATCTGCCCGGCCGGAATCATGATCCTCCGCTTCATCATTGCATTTGTACTCGTCGTCCTCGTCTGCGGCGGCATCGTCGGCTTCAACATGTTCCGCGATCAGGCGATCCAGGACTTTTTCGCCAACATGCCGGTCACTCCGGTCACCGTGTCGACGGTCACGATCGAGCCGATCGAGTGGACGCCAGGTATCGAGGCGATTGGTACGGTGGCTGCCGCGCGTGGCGTGGACCTTACCGTCGAGGCTGCGGGCATCGTCAAGGAAATCCGCTTCAAGTCCAATCAGAAGGTGACGCAGGGCGACGTGCTCGTGCAACTCGACGACGCCGTTCAGCGCGCTGATCTCGAGGCGGCGAGGACGCAGGCCGCGCTCGACCAGCAGCGGCTCGACCGGGCGCTGGAACTGCAAAAGCGGCGCGTCGGCTCGGACGTTGCCGTCGACGAGGCGCAGGCAGCCGCCTCCGCTTCGAAGTCGCAGGTTGCGAAGCTCCAGGCCGTGCTCGACCAGCGCCAACTCAAGGCGCCGTTCAGCGGCACCATCGGCATTCCACGAATCGATGTCGGCCAGTATCTTTCGCCCTCGCAGGTCGTGGCGACGCTCCAGGATCTCGATACGATGCGCGCCGACTTCTCGGTGCCTGAGCAGCGGATGTCGCTGCTGGAGATGGGCCAGCCGGTGCGTTTCGGCGTAACGTCGAACGACATGCCCTTTACCGGTACCATCGTCGGCATCGATCCCAAGGTCGATCCGGCGACCAGGCTGGTCGCCGTCCGCGCCGAGATCACCGATTCGCAGGAACTGCTCAGCCCCGGCCAATATGTGCAGGTCCGCGTCGAACTGCCGGCTGAGAGCGACGTGATCGCGCTGCCGCAGACCGCGCTGGTGAGCAGCCTCTATGGCGATTACATCTATGTCGTCGGCCCGAAGGAAGATGCAGCGCCTGCCGGAACGGCGGATGAGGGCGTCGAGGAAAAGGCGGAGGAGCCGGCCGCGGCGGCACCTGCCGCAACGGAGACGGCCGAGGGTGAGCAGGCTCCGGTGCTGACCGTTCGGCAGATATTCGTCAACCCGGGTCGCAGGAACCAGGGCCGGGTCGAGGTCACTGAAGGCGTGGAGCCGGGCGACCAGGTCGTCACCGCCGGCCAGAACCGGCTGTCCAACGGCGCTGTCGTCGTCATCGACAACACGGTCGACCCGACCGTGCGTCCGGCGCAGGCGGCGATGCTGCCATGAGCCCGTCCGATATCTTCATCCGTCGGCCCGTGCTGTCGACGGTTCTGGCCCTCATGGTGCTGCTGCTTGGCTTCCAGGGGCTGTTCAACCTGACGGTGCGTCAGTATCCGGAGGTCGAAGAGACCGTCGTGACCATCACGACGGCCTATCCTGGTGCCTCGGCCGATCTCATTCAGGGCTTCATCACCGCGCCGGTCGCCGCCGCCGTCGCCACCACCGAAAACATCGACTACGTGACCTCGCAAAGCCGTCCCTCGGCCAGCGTGGTGACGGTGCAGATGCAGCTCGGCTCCGATCCCGACGCAGCGCTGACGGAAGTCATGTCCAAGGTGCAGCAGGTGCGCAGCCAGCTTCCGTCGGACGCCGAGGACCCGACCATCGTCAAGGGCACCGGACAGCAGTTCGCGATCATGTATCTGGCGATGCAGAATCCGAACATGACGGCGGAGCAACTGACGGAATATATCGAGCGCGTCATCAGGCCGAGGCTCTCCACCGTCGAGGGCGTCGCCGAGGTGCAGGTGCTTGGCGCAGCCAATTATTCGATGCGTATCTGGATCGACCCGGTCCGGCTGGCGGCGCGCGGCATCACCGCGTCGGAGGTGCTGGCGTCGCTCCGCTCGGCCAACTTCCTGTCCGCGCCGGGTAAGACGAAGAACGAATACGTGACCTACTCGGTCACCATGCAGTCGACGTTGCAGACGCCGGAGAGCTTCGGCGCGCTGCCTTTGAAGTCGGCGGACGGCAAGGTTGTTCGCCTGCGCGAGGTGGCCGAGGTCGAACTCGCCGCCGAGAGCACCGACACGGTCGTCAAGTTCAACGGCGAGCCCGGTACCTTCATCGGCATCTTCCCGACGCCGGCCGCCAATCCGCTCGACACGGCCGCGGCCGTCATCGCGGAACTGCCGGCGGTGCAGGCCTCGCTGCCCGAGGGCATGACCATCACGCTGGTCTACGATTCCACCGAAACGATCAGCGCCTCGATCGAGGAGGTTTTCAAGACGATCGCGGAAGCCGTGGCGATCGTCGTCGTCATCATCCTCTTGTTCCTCGGTTCGTTCCGCTCGGTGCTGATGCCGATCGTGACCATACCGCTGTCGCTGATCGGCGTGTTGTTCATCCTCTTCCTGATGGGGTATTCGATCAACCTCCTGACGCTGCTCGCCATGGTGCTGGCGATCGGGTTGGTGGTCGACGACGCCATCGTCGTGGTCGAGAACATCCAGCGCCACATCGAGGAGGGCATGTCGCCGATGCAGGCGGCGTTCCAGGGCATGCGCGAAATCTTCGCGCCCGTCATCGCCATGACGATCACGCTTGCCGCCGTCTTCGCACCGCTCGCCTTCACCGGCGGCCTCACCGGCTCGCTCTTCCGCGAGTTCGCGCTGACCCTGGCTGGCGCCGTCGTGATCTCCGGCCTCGTTGCCGTGTCCATCACGCCGATGATGGCCGCGCGCATCCTGAAGGGCGGCGAGCATGGCCGCTTCCAGCGCATCGTCGACCGCACCTTCGACCGCGTAGCCACTCGCTACGAGAGACTTGTGTCGGGCTCGCTGAAATACCGACCGGTGACGCTGATGATCGTGGTCGCGCTCGTCGCCGTGACCGGTTTCATGTTCGTGAACACGTCGAGCGAGCTCGCCCCGGAAGAGGATTCCGGCGCGCTCTTCTCGCTGGTGACGGCGCCACGCTATGCGACCACCGAATACACCTCGCTCTATGCCGACCAGATGATGGAACTGACCAAGGAGATCGAGGAACTGCGGGCTTACTTCACCGTCGTCGGTTTCGGCGGACAGACCAACAGCGGCATCGCGCTCTGGGCTTTCAAGGACTGGGATGAGCGGGATCGTTCGCAGAAGGAGATCCAGCAGGACATTCAGGGCCGGCTTT
>JALYWP010000321.1 GCA_030852655.1 Pseudomonadota bacterium
ACCGCGAGGAATACTATCTCCGGAACAAGGAGCCGAAGCCCGGCACCGACGAATACATCAAATGGGAAGACGAGATGAACGAGGCGCGCGGCAAGGCCGAGGTCATCATCGCCAAGCAGCGCCACGGACCGACGGGCACCGTCGGCCTGGCCTTCCAGGGCGAGTTCACCCGGTTCTCCGACTTGGCCGAAGGCGATCACCTGCCCGAACGGTACGAGTAGCGATTGTGGAAAACCCACAGCCCTCCACCCAAGGATCAGCCAGCGCTCGAGATACCAGAGCAGATCAAGCGGCGACTTCGTCTCGATCCGGAGCCATCGTGGGTCATTCTGAGCGAAGCAAACTTGTTCAGTTGGCCCGGGCCGGACTTGCGACCACGAGTCAATGGCGATCGTTCGACCATTGTCTATGGACTGCTGCCCAGGTCCTTTTTCTATGCGATCCGCGAGGAATTCTTGCGTAACGCCCGCACCCGAACAATCCGCCTCGTCCCCCGGACAGACTGATGGCTAAATCCCGCGTCCAGTTCATCTGCCAGTCCTGCGGCAACGTCACCCCGCGCTGGGGCGGCAAGTGCGAAGCGTGCGGCGAGTGGAACACGCTGGTCGAGGAAGGCACGGCCGGCGGCATCGGCAGCGGCCCGCAGAGCCTGCGCTCGCCGCGCAAGGGCCGCGCCGTCGCGCTGACCTCGTTGTCGGGCGTGATCGAGGACGCGCCGCGCATCGCGTCCGGCATAGCCGAACTCGACCGCGCCACCGGCGGCGGCTTCGTGCGCGGCTCGGCCATCCTGGTCGGCGGCGATCCGGGCATCGGCAAATCGACGCTTCTGATGCAGGCGGCCGCAGCACTCGCGGCAAAAGGCAATCGCGTCGTCTATGTTTCGGGCGAGGAGGCCGTCGCACAGGTCAGGCTGCGCGCGCAGCGGCTCGGCGTCGCCGGCACTCCGGTGGAACTCGCCGCCGAAACCAATGTCGAGGACATTCTCGCCACGCTGGCCGAGGGCAAGCGGCCCGATCTCGTCATCCTCGATTCCATCCAGACCTTGTGGACCGACCTCGCCGAATCGGCTCCTGGCACCGTCACCCAGGTGCGCGCGGCGGCGCAGGCCGTCATCCGCTACGCGAAATCCACGGGCGCCGCCGTCGTGCTGGTCGGTCACGTCACCAAGGAAGGCCAGATCGCCGGGCCGCGCGTCGTCGAGCACATGGTCGACGCCGTGCTCTATTTCGAGGGCGAAGGCGGGCACCATTTCCGCATCCTGCGGGCGGTGAAGAACCGTTTCGGGCCGACCGACGAGATCGGCGTGTTCGAGATGTCGGACAGGGGCCTGCGCGAGGTCTCCAACCCTTCCGAGCTCTTCCTCGGCGAGCGCCACGCCAAGGCGCCGGGCGCCGCCGTCTTCGCCGGCATGGAGGGCACGCGGCCGGTACTCGTGGAAATCCAGGCGCTGGTCGCCCCCTCGCCGCTCGGGACGCCGCGACGCGCCGTCGTCGGCTGGGACCAGCCACGCCTCGCCATGGTGCTCGCCGTGCTCGAGGCCCATTGCGGCGTGCGCTTCGCCACCCACGACGTCTATCTCAACGTCGCCGGCGGCTACCGGATTTCCGAGCCGGCGGCCGACCTCGCGGTTGCGGCAGCACTCGTATCGTCGCTGACCGGACTTGCCCTTCCGGCGGATTGCGTCTATTTCGGCGAAATCAGCCTTTCGGGCGCCATTCGGCCGGTCGCGCATGCGCAACAAAGGCTGAAGGAGGCCGAGAAGCTGGGGTTCGGGCAAGCGGTTCTACCGCAGGGGAGCGAGGAACCGCCAGGCTCGATGGCTGGGAATTCCTTCCTGCCGGGGATGCTGACCGACCTCGTGATTCGCATAGCAGGGTCCAGGCGCGGCCGCGCCGACGATCCCGACTGACGCCAGTCATCCAAGGAGTGGGGCCGCACCATGCCGATTACGCTGCTTGACGGAATTCTCGTCGGCTTCACCCTCGTCTCGGCGATGCTCGCCATGGTGCGCGGCCTGTCGCGGGAAATCCTGTCGATCGCATCCTGGATCGCGGCGGCGGCGGCGGCCTTCTTCTTCTATCCGCTCGTGCTGCCCCATGTGCAGCCCTATATCGACAACCAGCAGATCGCGATGGTGGCGGCGGCCGGCGTCGTGTTCGTCGTCGCGCTGATCATCGTCACGGTGATCACCATGAAGATCGCCGACTGGATCATCGATTCGCGCATCGGAGCGCTGGACCGGACGCTCGGCTTTCTCTACGGCGCGGCGCGCGGCATCCTGGTCGTCGCGGTCGGGCTGCTGTTCTTCAACTGGCTGGTCGGCGCAAACACGCCCGCCTGGATCGCCAACGCGAAATCGCGGCCGCTGCTCGAGCAGATCGGCGCGACGCTCGAAGGCCTGCTGCCGGACGATCCGGAGAATTCCATCCTGAAGCGCCTCTCGCCCGGCGAAGCCGAACCCGACCCGGACGCAGCGCCGACCGAGTCGCCGGCCGCCACCGAGCCTCCGGCGGACGCGCCCGCCGAGACGATGCCCGACGAAGCGCCGGATGAAGGCCCGCTCGAAATACTGCCCGACGAGATTTTGCCCGACGAGGGTCCGGACGATTCGGCGCCGCCGGCCGAGTAGCGTTACCGTGATTGCATGACGGTAGCGCGGAGGCCCGCGCTGCCCTATATGTCGGTTTTCTGACGAGAGACAGCCCGATGGCAGACCCTCCCTTGCTGGCCGAGGCCGACGATCATTTCCACGACGAATGCGGCGTGTTCGGCATATTCGGCCGGCAGGACGCCGCGGCAATCGTCACGCTCGGGCTGCACGCCCTGCAGCACCGCGGCCAGGAGGCGGCCGGCATCGTCTCCTATGACGGCTCGCAATTCCACGTCGAGCGCCATGTCGGCCTGATCTCGGACAATTTCACCAAGCCGGCGGTCATCGAGCGGCTGAAGGGCACGCGCGCCATCGGCCATACGCGCTATGCGACGACCGGCGGCACCGGCCTGCGCAACGTGCAGCCGCTGTTTGCCGAACTCGCCGAGGGCGGCCTCGCCATCGCGCATAACGGCAATCTCACCAACGCCATGACAGTGCAGCGCGCGCTGCAGAAACAGGGCGCGATCTTCTCCTCGACCTCCGACACCGAGACGCTGCTCCACCTCATCGCCTTCAGCAAGGAGCGCGACTTCAATTCGCGCTTCATCGACGCCGTGCGCCAGGTCGAGGGCGCATTCTCGCTGGTCGCGCTGACCGCCAAGAAGATGATCGGCTGCCGCGATCCGCTGGGTATCCGCCCGCTGGTTCTGGGCGACCTCGACGGCGCGTGGATCCTGGCGTCGGAGACCTGTGCGCTCGACATCATCGGGGCGCGTTTCGTGCGCGACCTGAAGCCGGGCGAGATGGTGGTCATCACGCCGAAGGGCATCGAAAGCCTGTTCCCGTTCGAGCAGCAGAAGCCGCGCTTCTGCATCTTCGAATATGTCTATTTTGCCCGCCCCGATTCCTCGGTCGAGGGGCGCAACGTCTATGACGTGAGGAAACGCATCGGCGCGGAACTGGCGAACGAAAGCCCGGTCGACGCCGACATCGTGGTGCCGGTTCCGGATTCGGGAACGCCGGCGGCGATCGGCTTCAGCCAGGAGGCCGGCATCCCGTTCGAGCTCGGCATCATCCGCAACCATTATGTCGGGCGCACCTTCATCCAGCCGAGCGATTCCATCCGCCACATGGGCGTCAAGCTGAAGCACAATGCCAACCGCCGCATGATCGAGGGAAAGCGCGTCGTGCTGGTCGACGATTCGATCGTGCGCGGCACCACTTCGCAGAAGATCGTGCAGATGGTGCGCGAGGCCGGCGCCAAGGAAGTGCATATGCGCATCGCCTCGCCGCCGACCCGCTCGTCCTGCTTCTACGGCGTCGATACGCCGGAAACCGCGAAACTCTTGGCTTCGCGCATGTCGGTCGAGGAGATGGCCGATTTCATCCGCGTGGATTCGCTGGGCTTCCTGTCGATCGACGGGCTCTACCGCGCCGTCGGCGAGGCGATGCGCAACGAGGACCAGCCGCAATATTGCGACGCCTGCTTCACCGCGCAGTATCCGACGAGGCTGCTTGACCACGAGGGCCAGGACAACGTCCGCACGCTGTCGATCCTGGCTGCCGGCGGGCAGTGACCATACGCTCGATACCTTCCACGCCCGGATACAGTTCATGACCGAAACGCCCGACCTCACTGGCCGCATAGCGCTCGTCACCGGCGCGTCGCGCGGCATCGGCTATTTCATGGCCAGGCATCTGGCGGCGGCCGGCGCGCATGTCGTGGCGGTGGCGCGCACCGTCGGCGGCCTGGAGGAACTCGACGACGAGATCAGGGCCGAGCACGCCCGTACCGGCAAGGGCGAGGCGACGCTGGTGCCGCTCGACCTGACCGACATGGCCGGCATCGATCGGCTGGGCGGCGCCATCCACGACCGCTGGAAGAGGCTCGATATCCTCGTCGCCAATGCCGGCATGCTCGGCGTCGTCTCGCCGATCGGCCATGTCGAGGCCAAGACCTTCGACAAGGTCATGACCGTCAACGTCACCAGCACATGGCGGCTGATCCGCTCGGTCGACCCCTTGCTGCGCTTCTCCGATGCCGGCCGCGCCGTCATCGTTACGTCCAGCATCGCCCATTCGGCACGCGCCTTCTTCGCCCCCTACGCGGCATCCAAGGCCGCCGTCGAGGCGCTCGGGCGTTCCTGGGCGCAGGAAACGGAGAAGCTGGCGCTCAGGGTCAACGCCTTCGACCCCGGCGGCACCCGCACGGCGATGCGTGCCCAGGCATTTCCCGGCGAGAATCCCGAGACGGTCCCCCACCCGTCCGAGACCGCCCGGCACATCATGCGGCTCGTCGACCCGGCGTTGACCGAGACCGGCAGTATCTACAAGGTCAAGACCGGTCGCTTCGTGCGCCACCGCCTGCCGGAATAGCGGTGGCTTCATCGGGCCGGCGCGACGCCCGCACGCCTTCGCGCATAGACCTGTTCCAGAAAGGAGCAGGCTTGCTCACCGAAAGCCGTCCTGAGCCAGCGGCGGCAAGTCACGCCGGAAACCCGCCCGATCGCCATTCATCTGCGGCGCTCACGCAGCAGGATCCCGTTCGATTTCCTCGACCAGTCGGGCGATCTCGCCAAGATGAGCGACCTGCCTGAACCGCGCCTCGCCTTCCGGCGTCTCGGCATGTTCGTAGACCCAAGTCAGATCGTGCGGGACGTAGACGCCCCAGCTTCCGGCGGCCAGCGCCGGCAGGACGTCCGACTTCAGCGAATTGCCGATCATCATGCTCTTGTCCGGGCCGGCGCTATGCCGGCCGAACACGCGCTCATAGGTCGAGCGGTTCTTGTCGCTGACGATCTCCACCGCCTCGAAGAATTCGCCGAGCCCGGACTGCGCGATCTTGCGCTCCTGGTCGAACAGGTCGCCCTTGGTGATCAGAACCAGCCTGTATTTCCCCGACAGCGCGGCAAGCGTCTCTCGGGCATGCGGCAGCGTTTCGACCGGATGCGCCGCCATTTCCCGGCCGGCCGCGAGGATTTCGGCAATCACAGACGCGGGCGCCCTTCCCTGCGTCACCTCGACCGCCGTCTCGACCATCGCCAGGGTAAAGCTCTTGATGCCGAAGCCGTAGTGGCCGACATTGCGCAGCATCACCTCGATCAGCCGGTCGGGCAGTTCCCCAGGGTCGGCATGATCCTTCAAAAGTTCGATGAAGCGAGACTGGGTCGCGTGGTAGAACTGCTCGTTCTGCCACAGCGTGTCGTCGGCATCGAAGCCGATCGTGGTGAGGCGCGGCGAGGTCGGCATGGCTGGTCCTCCTGGTGACGAGAACTATATTCGAATTGGATATTCTCATTGGTATAAATCCCATTGCTGGGACTTTTGGGGGGTCGAGATTTCCAGAAGGGCACCTGATTGGCTGGCGACTGGCCCTGACCGGTCGCCAGCGCATGGTTTTGCTTGGTAAATTCCGTCTCCACCCAGGCAATTGACCTTCGCGTCCGTTCCGCTACGGTTCACGCCGGACGCGGTCTCCAGAACCGCGCGCGGGGACAGGGAGACGCGGCATGATTCTGTCCGGATCCATACTGCTCGGCCTGCTCGCCGCCTGGCTGGCGCTTGCCGCGTTCGAGGCATTCCGGCTCGGCAGCGGTTTCCGGCAGGCGTTCCTCTACGTGCCGCTGAAGCTCTTCTGGCGTATCGGCGATGCGCCGATCCGCGCCGCCAGCAAAGCCGACGCGCCCGTCATCTACGCGATCTGGCACCAGTCGAAGCTCGACCCGGCGCTCATGCTGTCGCTGCTGCCCGAACAGACGCTGCATATACTGGACGAGGAATCGGCGAAGTCGATGTGGCTGGAGCCGTGGCGCGAACTCGCGCGCACCATCACCTTCAACGCCAAGCACGTCTTCGTCAGCCGCAGGCTGGTGCGCGGGCTGAAGGGCAAGGGGCGGCTTGCGGTCTATCTGCCTGACGATGTCGAGCCGGACACGAAGGCGTTTCGCCTGTTCCGCGCGATCGCCCGCATCGCCGTCCAGGCCGACGCCAGGATCGTGCCCGTCTTCGTCTCCGGCGGGCGCTTCCTGCCCTTTTCGCTGACGCCGCGTGAGCGCGCGCCCCGCCGCTGGTTCAAGAAGCTTTCGATCGTCGCGCTGGCGCCGATGACGATCGCCGAGCTCGTCGAGCGTGCCGGCGGATCGTCGGTCACCACCGCCTCCAACGCGCTGTTCGACCGGATGGCCGAGGCGCGGCTTCAGGGCGGCGGTCTCGACCGCAGCCTGTTCCGGGCGGTGCGCGACGGCGCAAGGCTTTTCGGGGCGTCGAAGCCGATCGTCGAGGATGTCGTCACCGGGGCGCTGAGCTACCGCAAGCTGCTGACCGGCGCGCGCGTGCTCGGCCGCCGCTTCGAAGCGATGAGCCAGCCCGGCGAGGCGGTCGGCCTGCTCCTGCCCAACTCCAACGGCGTCGTGCTGTCGCTGCTCGGCCTGGCCTCGGCCGGCCGCGTCGCTGCGATGATGAACTACACCGCCGGTCCGGCATGCGCGACCGCAGCCGTGAAGACCGCCGCCATCCGCACCGTCGTCTCGTCGAAAGCCTTCATCGAGAAGGCCGGTCTCGCCGATGTCGTCGACGCCGTGGAGAAAGGCGGGGCAAGGCTCGTCTGGCTGGAGGACATGCGCGCCAGCGTCGGCATGGCGGAGAAACTCGCGGCAGCGCTTCTGTGGCGCCTTCCCCTGCACCGGCAGGAAGCGGACGAGCCGGCGGTTATCCTGTTCACCTCGGGCTCCGAGGGAACGCCAAAGGCCGTCGTGCTAAGCAATCGCAACCTGCTCGCCAATGTCATGCAGGCGGAGGCGCGCATCACGTTCTCGCCTGCCGACCGGCTGCTCAACGTGCTGCCGGTGTTCCACTCCTTCGGGCTTACGGGCGGCACGATCCTGCCGCTGGTCAACGGTGTGTTCCTGTTCCTCTATCCGTCGCCGCTCCACTACAAGATCATTCCCGAGATCGCGCGCAAGATCCGCCCGACCGTCATGTTCGGCACCGACACCTTCCTCGCCGCCTATGCGCGCACGGCCAAGGACGGCGACTTCTCCAGCCTGCGTTTCGTGGTAGCGGGCGCGGAAGCCGTGAAGCCGGAGACGCGCAAGACCTGGCGCGAGCGTTTCGGCGCCGAGACCGTCGAGGGCTTCGGACTGACCGAGGCGGCCCCCGTCGTCGCCGTCAACACGGCGGCGCACAGCCGCGACGGCACGGTCGGCCGCCTGCTGCCCGGCATGCGCATGCGCCTCGAACCCGTCGAGGGGATTGCCGAAGGCGGCAGGCTGTTTCTCGCGGGGCCCAACCTGATGCGCGGCTACATGACGGCCGACCGGCCGGACGAGTTGCAGCCGCTGGACGGCGAATGGCTCGACACCGGCGACATCGTCTCGGTCGACCGCGAAGGCTTCATTACCATAAGGGGCCGGGCAAAGCGCTTTGCCAAGATCGCCGGCGAGATGATTTCGCTGGGCGCCGTCGAGATGATGGTCAAGGCGCTGTGGCCGCAAGACAATCATGCAGCCGTGTCGGTTCCGGACAAGAAGCGCGGGGAGAGGATCGTTCTCGTAACCACCGCCGACGATGTCGACCCCGAGGCGTTGCGCCGCTGCGGCAGGGAGGCAGGCGCGGCCGAGATCATGGTGCCGAGCGACGTCGTCAGGGTGAAGGAAATACCGATGCTCGGCTCCGGCAAGACCGACTATGTGTCGGCGCGGAAGATGGCGTTCGAGAGCCTGGGCCTGGGGATGGCGGCTTGAGATCGCAGGAAGCCCGCTCGGCCGTCATCCTCGGGACGGTGTTGAACGGCCAAGGCGCTGACTATTCCCTTTCCGGCTCGTCGCCCGGTTCGGCTTCGCCGCCGGCAGGCTCGACAGCCGCCTCCGCCAGCTTCGCCTCCTCGACCTGCGCGCGGCGTGCATAGGCGAGGACCGACAGCGGCAGGAATACCAGATAGGCGGCGACGCCGGCCGAAAGCGTCAGCCACGGATAGCTGAACAGCAGCAGCAGCAGCAGCGCGACGGCGAGGATAAGCGGCATGACACGGTCGCGGCGAATCCTCAGTTTCTTGCCGGAATAGACCGGGATGCGGCTGACCAGCAGGAAGGCGGCGAGAATGGTGAAACCGCTCGCCACGAACGCCGCCGCACGGGTAGGCTCGTAGGCGCCGATGAATGCAAGATAGACGGGCAGCAGCACCAGTACGGCGCCTGCCGGCGCAGGCACGCCGACGAAATACTCTTCCTGCCAGGCCGGCCGCTCGAGGTCTTCGTCGAGCACGTTGAAGCGCGCGAGCCGCAGGCCGCAGGCAATGGCGAATAGCAGCGCCGCGATCCAGCCCGGCGAGCCGGCGCGGTCAAGCAGGAAGGCGTAAAGCACAAGCGCCGGCGCGACGCCGAAATTGACGATGTCGGCCAGCGAATCCATCTGCGCGCCGAATTTCGACGTAGCCTTCATCATGCGCGCCAGACGGCCGTCTATGCCGTCGAGCAAGGCGGCGAAGAGCACCATGGCCACCGCCGTCTCGAAGCGCGACTCGAAGGCCAGCCTGATGCCCGACAGGCCGGCGCAGATCGCCAGCACGGTGACCAGATTGGGCAGTACCATGCGCAGCGGGATCTCGCGGATACGCGGTCCGCCCCTGCCATGCGGAGGAAAGGGGCGAAAGCCCATCAGTCGATGCGCACCAGCGGCGTCGCCGGGGAGCCGCCGAACTCGGCGATCACCGTCTCGCCGGCCACGGCGGTCTGGCCGACCGCGACGCGCGGAGCGGCGTTACTCGGCAGTAACACGTCCACGCGCGAGCCGAAGCGGATGAGGCCGAAGCGCTCGCCGATGGCGATGTTGCCGCCGGCCTCGACCCAGCAGACGATGCGCCGCGCCACGAGCCCGGCCACCTGCACCGCGGCAACGGTGCCGTTCGGGCTGTCGATGACCAGGCCGTTGCGCTCGTTCTCCTGGCTTGCCTTGTCGAGTTCGGCGTTGAGGAACTTGCCGGGACGATGCTCTACCTTGGTGATCCTGCCGCGCACCGGCGCGCGGTTCACATGGCAGGAAAACACGTTCATGAAGACCGAGATGCGGGTCATCTCGCCCGACCCCAGGCCGAGCTCGCGCGGCGGAATGGCAGGCCCCACGGAGGACACCACGCCGTCGGCCGGGCTGACCACCAGCCGGTCGTCGGTCGGCGTCACGCGCACCGGATCGCGGAAGAAATAGGCACACCATGCAGTGAGGATCAGGCCGATCCAGAACAGGCTGGTCGAGAACACGCCGGCGAGCAGCGTGACCACGCCGAAGGCGCCGATGAACGGGTAGCCTTCCTTGTGGATCGGAACGAACGCGTTCCTGACGGTATCGACGAGACTCATCCTGCGGCCCATCGTGCCGGGGCACGCTCCGTTTCAGCTTGGGCTGCTGATTAGCGGAAACGGTTCTCTCCCGCAATGCAGGCAATCGCATGTGGAGTGGGGGCGTGCTCGCGACATAGAGATTATCCTCCCGCAACGCGACAATGGTGTCGGCGCTCTACTCGCCCGGCGCGATTTCGGGCGTGCGGCGGCGCACCAGCACGCCGTCCTCATCCTCCTCGCGGGCGACGCGCAGCCTTTCCTCGGCCTCGGAGGCCTCGCGCTGGCGATCCCACATCGAGGCGTAGAGGCCGCGCTCGGCGAGCAGTTGGGCATGCCTGCCGCGCTCGGCGATCTGGCCGTCCTTCAGCACGATGATCTCGTCGGCAGAGACGATGGTCGACAGCCGGTGCGCGATCACGATGGTGGTGCGGTCCTTGCTGACGAGATCGAGCGCCGCCTTGATCTCCTGCTCGGTGTGGGAATCCAGCGCCGAAGTCGCCTCGTCGAGGATGAGGACGGGCGGCGCCTTGAGGATGGTGCGGGCGATCGCCACGCGCTGCTTCTCGCCGCCCGACAGCTTCAGGCCGCGCTCGCCGACCATGGTGTCGTAGCCGTCGGGCAGCCGCTCGATGAAGGCGCCTATCTGGGCGAGTTCGGCCGCCCGCCTGACCTCGTCCGGCGCAGCATCCATGCGGCCGTAGCGGATGTTGTAGGCGATGGTGTCGTTGAAGAGCACGGTGTCCTGCGGCACCATGCCGATCGCCGCCCGCAGGCTCTGCTGCGTCACGTCGCGGATGTCCTGCCCGTCGATCAGGATGCTTCCCGACTGGATGTCGTAGAAGCGGAAGAGCAGGCGCGATACGGTCGACTTGCCCGCCCCCGACGGCCCGACAATGGCGACCGTCCCGCCCGAAGGCACCTCGAAGCTGACGCCCTTCAAGATCCTGCGTTCGGGATCATAGGAGAAATGCACGTCGCGGAACTCGACCTTGCCGTCGGTCACGGCGAGCGGCTCCGCGCCGGGCCGGTCGACGACTTCCCGCTGGATATCGAGCAGGTCGAACATGTTCTCGATGTCGGTCAGTCCCTGCCGGATCTCGCGGTAGATGAAGCCGATGAAGTTCAGCGGCACGGCGAGCTGCATGAGCATCGCGTTGAGGAAGACGAAATCGCCGATCGTCTGCGTCCCGGCCATCACCTCGCGCGCCGACAGCCACATGATCACCATCATGCCGAACCCGAAGATGACGCCCTGGCCGAAGTTCAGCCAGCCGAGCGAGGTCCAGGTTTTCGTGGCCGCTGCCTCGTAGCGCGCCATCGACCGATCGAAGCGGGTGGCCTCCATCTTCTCGTTGCCGAAGTATTTGACCGTCTCATAGTTCAGCAGGCTGTCGAT